>NZ_JADMVE010000005.1:300000-387634 GCF_015547515.1 Eubacterium sp. 1001713B170207_170306_E7 | reverse complement strand
GCGTTTTTTATCCTTTGCTGATTTGCATCAGCTGGAATTTCAGGTTTTATGGTACTATTCTCTTTTCTATGACCCTTTTCCAAACCGTGTTTCTTTTTGGAAAATTATATGTTTTCCCGCAAGTACTTTTCTCACGAGAGAACTTTTATAGTATACCATCAATCGTTTTTGTTTGTCAAGCTTTTTCTAAAATTTATTTTTTAAATTTCATTTTGCTGAAACTTTAAAAACGTTGTGGCTGCTGCTCTCTCAAGACAGCTTAATTATTATAGCGCTCACCACACTTAGTGTCAAGCACTTTTTTTATTTTTATACTTTTTAATTTCTGTTGAAAATCAAAGGCATAAAAAAGCCCCGCGATGTCCTATCCTCCCAGGCAGTTGCCCACCAAGTACTTTCAGCGCTAAAGGGCTTTACTTCTGTGTTCGGTATGTAAACAGGTGTTTCCCCTTTGCCATCATCACGAGACTTTTATTATTATAGTTTTCCAGCGCAGTTTTGTCAAGCATTTTTTAATTTTTTTTATTTATATTTTAAACCGGTATCCTGCTCCCCAGACTGTTTCAATATAACGGGGTTCCCGGTTGTCTTCTTCAATTTTCTCGCGAAGCCGGTTTACATGAACGGTGACGGTTGTGGTATCACCAAGCGCATCCATCCCCCATATTCTTTCAAAAAGGGTTTCTTTATTAAATACAATGTTGGGGTTCTCAGCCATAAACAGAAGAAGATCAAATTCCTTATTAGCCAGCGTTATTTCATTGTCCTTTAGATAAACCCTTCTGGCGTTCTTATCGATTTTAAGCCCGTTTATTTCGATTATATAGTGGTTGGCTTTTTGCCCCTGGCTGGTCAGTCGTTCAAATCTGGTGATATGCGCCTTGACCCGGGCTACCAGTTCCGCTGGGCTGAAGGGCTTAACCATATAATCATCTGCGCCCAAGCCAAGTCCCCGTATCTTATCAACGTCATCCCTTTTTGCTGAGACCATTATAATTGGCGTCTCCTTTTTTTCACGGATCTTTCTGCAGATCGTAAAGCCGTCTGTGCCAGGCAGCATTAAATCCAATACAATCAAATCAAAGCTGCCCTTCACGGCAGAGGTTAGTCCGGCATCGCCGTCGCTGGCAAGCTCGACCTGAAAATCGCTGATTTCCAGATAATCTCTTTCGAGCTCTGCGATTTTCCGATCATCCTCTATAATCAGAATCTTCTTCATCTTGGTCCTCCGTTATCGGTAAATGTATGATCATTGCCAGACCGCCCAACGCTGATGGTTCTGCGTAAATGCTGCCGCCAAAGCCCTTAATAATCTCCCGGGTAATGGACAGTCCCAGGCCGCTGCCTTTTTTCTGGCTGCTTCTGGCGGGGTCGGTCCGGTAGAAGCTGTCAAATATCTTCTCAAGCGCATCCTTTTCCACACCGGGGCCATTGTCCTCGAAACGCAGCACTGCTACTCCGGCTTCTTCCGTCAGGCTTATTTTTATTTTTGTGTTTTCTTCCCCGGCGTATTTGAGGCTGTTTTCAAACAGGTTCCAGAGCACCCGTCCAAACTGTGCCAGGTCGATGGTCACCAGTCTTTCATATTCTATCTGGCTGTCCAATTGAATTTCGACAGCTCGGTTCTTTACCTTTAGGCGTGCATCCTCGCAGAAATTTTCGACACAGGCTCTGGCCGAGAGGATTTCCAGTTGAAAATCCATTTTCCCCATGTCCAGCTTTGAGAACAAAAACAGGCTGTCTACCAGCTCTTCCATATCACAGGCAGTGTCGTAAATGGTGTGCAGGTAACGCTGCTGCTTTTCCGGGGTATTGGCCACACCATCGAGAAGACCGCTGGTATATCCTTTAATGGAGGTGAGGGGTGTCGAAAGATCATGGGAAATCCCTGCTATCAGTTCTTTCCTGGAGTTCTCGTAGCGCTGCTGCAGTTCAACTGATTCTTTAAGACGGATACGCATTTCTTCAAAGTCACCACATACCTCGCCAAGCTCATCCTTACTGTAAACCTCCACAGGCTGATCCAGCACGCCGTCACGGATCTCCCGGGCGCCTTTCTGAATACGCTTTATCGAATGAATCATGGTTTTGTAAAGCTTTCCTGCCAGCAGCAGCCCGGTCAGCACCACAATAATCACCGCGGCACCGGCTATCCCTGCCGCGCTGATCTTAATGGTTCGTTTAATATTGTCCCAGGTATCCCAGATCGCGTATGAGCTCTCCCCAAACTCCATCTCACCACTGACAACAAGCAGACGGATTGTCTCGCCTTCCTGATTGGTAACAGGCATCAGATAGACAAGCCCCCTGTCATTCCTGAGAAATATCGGTTGATTCTCAAGCCCCGGCGTTCCGGCAATCTCACGGGCCTCTGCCTCGATTTCATTAACCGTAACACCTTTGGTAAGATAGGGCATTTCTCCCCCTGTTACGGCAATCGACGCTCCGAGCTTTTCCAAAGCGTCCGCCAGGGCAGTCAGGTCGGTCTTATCTTCCTTATCCTTTCCGGAAATTTTTTCGCACATGGAATCAAAGGCCAGCTGCAGCTGATAGGTCGAAACAGTGCCATCCACCTTAAACAGCATATCAGCCTGGTTTTCGGGCAATATGACCATGAGAAAGCCAAACACTGTACCGCCAACAATGGCCAGAATTAAAACGACCGGAATGACGATCATCATCATATTTGAAAGAATCAGCTTTTTTCGTATGGACCAGTCTCTCAGCCCCATGGTGTGTCTCCTTTATTTAAAACGCAACGTTGGTTTGGTGGCGTTCCACTTCAAAACGCTCGATAACCAGACGCTCGAAATCATCCTCCATATCAATAATACCGGCTTTTTCCTTGGCGATTTCCACCTGCTGCCCGGGCGTTTCAATGCCGGGCAGATCCGGCAGCAAGAGCGCACGGTTCACGCCTTTTTCTACAACAATGCCATAAACACGCGGATCCAGTTCCTTTAAGTCTTGGATGTACTCTGGTTTTCCCAAAATATCCACGGAGATTTCCAGTTGATAAAGCTCCTGTGGTTCGACCGGAAGAAAACGCGGATCATAGGCGCAGGCTTCGATGGCATTGCGCACAATTTCCTCTGCGATATTTTCTGTCACGGCCTGGGAGGTCCCCATGCATCCCCGCAGCTCGCCCGCTTTATAGATGGAGACAAAAACACCGGCCTGCTGGTTTTGAAGCGCGGCTTTTGCCTCCTGATCCATGGTCTCATCCAGGTATTTTTTCCAGTTAAACTTGCGACCCTCCTCTACCCAGGTATCAATGGTCAGCCGGGCCAGCGCCAAATACGTATCTTCTGCCTTGAGCCGTTCCTCATGCTGCCTGACCATATCCTGCTCATACCGGGTAATGAGGCTTTCATTGATCGGATCCTTTTCCTCCAGCGCAAAATCAATAAAAGCGCTCAGGTAACCGACCCCAAAGGGCCCTTCATAGGAAAAGAGATGCGAATGGGTTTTTATACTGTCGGTTGCTCCCAGAGCCATGACAATCGGCCGCAGTCCGCACTGGCCGGCCGGCTCATAAATTTTAGGCGGCAGGATTAATATGGAATAATAATCTTTTTTCTCTAGGCCCTGTGTAATCTTTTCGTCAAATACCGGACCCATGGCGTTAAACTGATACGGGCCTTCATCTTTAAGACAATGGGATAAATCTGCGCTTGACAAAATGACAGCATCCTTTCCGTAAGCTTCAATGGCTTCGCGCAGAACACGCCCGGTTCTGAACAGCTCAATAAGGCTGAGTTCTCCAATGGTAATGTGCACCAGTTTATAATCCTGATAATATTTTTCGATATAGTAAAGCGGAACCATACATCCGTGGTCCAGCTTCCGCTCAATGTCGAACTCCTCAGCTGTTTTCTGGTTCAAAAAAATACTTTGACAGTCTGACTGGGCAAAACGACGGTTTATTTCCTCCAGAAGGCCCATGTCGCAGCGCTTTTCCAGCCGGATTTCCGGCGCGCCGTAATCTGCCATATCCCCTTCGAGCCTGGTTTCATAAATGACACTGACGCCATCCTGAAAGACATTTCCGTGGGGCGTGATGCAGATAATCACTTTTGGTTTGATTTCCGCTATCTTTAACGCCAGATCACGCATACCGCGGACGGTCTTTTCCGCCATCAGTTCTCTGCCGCCGCCAATCTCAGGTATAAGCGCCGGCGGATGCGATGCGATTCCGATTCCTTTTAAATACATATGATGGTTCTCCTTCTATGATTATTTTACAGATTCTCTTTATTTATAAAAACATTATAACCAACCCGCCATCTCCCTACAACTCTTTATTTTTATCAAGGAATTTTAATGCTGCTTATGGTAGAATAACTTTATTAAAATGATCAACAAGGAGGTTAAACCTTTTATGTCAGATATGCTGAACCATTACTGCTGCGGACGCAAGGCACTAAACGCGCTTCCAGACCACAGCGACATGAACGCCATTATTCTTAACCATTACGACGCATACCGTCTGGGTACTCAAGGCCCGGACTTCTTTTATTACCACCATCCCATGCCCTGGAAAGGTACAAAACCCTTACACCGCTACGGTAATCTGATCCATAAGAAAAGGGTCGACGCTTTTTTCTATTACGGTTTTAAATATGCTTTTACCAACGAACGGGACCGGGACGTTATCCTGAGTTATCTTGCGGGCTTCAGCTGCCACCATTCTCTGGACGTGGCGACCCATCCCTATATCTTTTATAAAACCGGCCATTGTGACAGCACTCTCCCGGGGAGCCGGATCTATTCTTATTACCACAAATATTTTGAGGTTCTGCTGGATGTTGCCCATTACCAATATGAGTACCAGAAGCTCGGCTGTTTCTTTTCTCTGGAAAAGCTCTTTACGCCAAGTCCAAGAACCCTCAATGCTCTGGAACAGTTTTTTACCTTTATTATGAAGTATATCTACGGTGAAACCACACCCCGTGACTGTATCAAGGACACGGTAGCAGACACCGCTCAGCTGGCCAGACTTTTTTCTGACCCCAATAACCGGAAAAAGCATTTTCTTCAGCCTGTCGAAAGGCTGATTCAGGAGGAACGGCTGGTTACCCGTGTCTTTTATCCGCTTTATACAAATGAGTACCTTGTACTTAATGTCGCAGAGGAGCCCTGGAAGCATCCCTGTACTGGGGAAACTTTTACGGACAGTTATCCACAGCTTTTCAAACAAGCCGTAGGCGACACTGTGCGCAAGATCAAGATGATGGACGCCTTCCTGGCCAATGACAAGGTCACTGTCTCCGAGGTTCATGAAATGTACGGAAACAAATGCTATGACCGGGCGCTTCCATGCGGGTCTGATTTGGAAATGACACATTTTGATATCATTTTTGAAAAGCACCCACAGCTTTAGCCCAAGTTATGCACAGATTGTGCATAACCCAAAGAGGACATCCTGCACAGCTTATCCACAAATACAGCGTAAATTGTGGATAAGCTGTGGGCAATTCTTCAGCAGAACACAAAAGGCCGGGAATTACAATTTTGTAATTCCCGGCCTTGTTCTGTCGCTATTCGATTGTTCTTGTAAAAGAGAGGGGGATTCTCTTACAATGCTTATGATACGCCCCTGCCCTTAATTCTAACTTAAACATTTTTCAAATTATAGAAAGAGTTGATCCCGCCGTAAATGGCTGTCTGTCCCAAATATTCCTCGATCCGGAGCAGCTGGTTATATTTTGCCACACGGTCTGTCCGGGACGGCGCGCCGGTTTTTATCTGGCCGGCATTCATGGCAACTACCAGATCCGCAATGGTCACATCCTCTGTTTCACCGGAGCGGTGTGAGACGATAGCCGTATAGCCTGCGCGTTTTGCCATTTCGATGGCGTCCAGCGTTTCTGTCAGAGTACCGATCTGGTTAACTTTAATGAGAATCGAATTGGCAACGCCAAGATCAATCCCTTTTTTCAACCGTTCGGTATTTGTGACAAAGAGGTCATCGCCAACCAGCTGAATCTTTTTGCCAAGGCGTTCGGTCATAATTTTCCAGCCTTCCCAATCTTCCTCATCGAGGCCATCCTCAATGGAGATGATGGGGTATTTGGTGATCAGGCGTTCATAGAAGTCAATCATTTCTTCAGTGGTCAGCTCCTTGCCTTCACCTTTTAATATGTATTTTCCATTTTCCTTATTGTACATTTCAGAAGCCGCAACGTCCATGGCCAGACGCACATCGTCTCCCGGACGATAGCCGGCGGCCTGGATACCTTCAATAATAGCTTCAAGGGCTTCCTCATTGGATTCAAGGTTTGGCGCAAATCCGCCTTCATCACCAACGCTGGTGACCAGTCCTTTTTTCTGCAGCACTTTTTTCAGATTATGGAATATTTCTGAACCCATGCGCAGCGCTTCAGAAAAGTTTTTTGCGCCCACTGGCATGATCATAAATTCCTGAATATCCACATTATTGTCGGCGTGTTCTCCGCCGTTCAGAATGTTCATCATCGGGGTCGGCAGTATCTTGCCGTTGACGCCGCCCAAATATCTGAACAGCGGCAGCCCCAGAGATTCGGCGGCTGCGTAAGCATTGGCCATGGAAATACCCAGGATTGCATTTGCGCCCATTTTCCCTTTATTCGGGGTACCGTCAATGGCGATCATGGCTTCATCCAGAGCGACCTGGTCCAAAGCGTCCATTCCCACCAGATGTTCGGCCATATAATTAACATTTTTAACGGCTTTTAAAACGCCCTTTCCCATATAACGGCTGTTATCACCATCACGCAGTTCCACCGCTTCAAAAGCGCCGGTTGAGGCGCCGGATGGCACCATGCTTCTGCCCATGGAGCCGTCTTCCAGATAAACATCCACCTCAATCGTGGGATTTCCTCTTGAATCCAGCACCTCACGTGCCATAATATCTTCAATATATGTACTCATTCTTTTTCCTCCTGTGTTAGTTTCCTATTTCGCTATCTTTAATTATACCCACTTTTCCTTTGATTATCATTAAAATTGTTATTTTTGACTAACTCTTTACACAAAAAAATCCTCCTGCCCATACAGGAGGATCGTCTATTTAAAATATATCTGTTATCTTTCAGGGGCCACGGCGGGTTCGCCTTCTTCATCCAGCAGGACCGTTAACCCTGCGCCGCCTTCACCATAACAGTAAAGATAAGTAATACCAGTCTCTGTATCTTCTATGATCTTCGTTCCCGCGCCATCGTCGGATACTTCATGTAAAATAACCTTAAAACGGTTTGACTTATTCTTTTTATTTTTCATCTTGAGTTTTGTGCACACTCCTTACATTTTTTAATATTATATCAGAGTCTCTATGCTTTTTCGAGATTTTTCTGAAATTTTACTGGTTATTCACTGATGTTTAAGCGAAACTTAAACCTGAAAAGCCTATTCAAACCGGTTATCGATGATTCTGACAGATTTCTTTTCTGACCGCGGCAGCGAGCCGATAAAGCCTGCCTCCGGGATAACCGTGATGCCAATTTTAGATTTGAACTGGTAATTGACCTCTCTCTGGATATCCTCCTTATCCACCCCGTTCTCGACTTCAAACCGCAGATGAACCACATCCTTGCCGTTTTCATTCGCCACAATGGCCTGGTATTCTGAACTGACGCCATCAATCTCCTTTAACAGTTCGTCGATCTGTCCCGGATAAATGTTGACGGCCTTTACCTTGACCATATCATCGGTTCTGCCCACAATACGGTCGTGTCTCGGATGCTCCGAGCCGCAAGGACATGGGCCTGGGATAAAGCGGGTGATATCATGGGTGCGGTAGCGCAGCAGCGGTCCGCCTTCTTTGTGCAGAGTCGTGAGCACCATCTCGCCATAAGCGCCTTCCTCCACCGGCTCCAGTGTGTCGGGATCAATGATTTCCATAAAGAGGTAATCATCCCAATAATGCATGCCGCAGTGGTGATGGCAGTCAATGGAAATACCCGGCCCATAGATTTCGGTCAGACCATAAATATCAAAGATTTCAATCCCCAGCTCATCTACGATGCGCTTACGCATTTTATCGCCCCAGCGTTCTGAGCCGATGATGCCCCGCTTCAGCCTGATCTGATCCTGAAGCCCCTGTTTCGCCACTTCCTCCGCCAGCACCAGCGCGTATGAGGAGGTGCTGGCCAGAACCGTGGTCTGCATATCCACCAGCATCTTCAGCTGCTTCTGGGTATTGCCCGGCCCCATGGGGATAACCATGGCGCCAAGGCGCTCCGCCCCTGCCTGAAAGCCGATGCCCGCTGTCCACAGGCCATAGCCCGGCGTAATCTGGATGCGGTCTTTATTGTCCATACCTGCGTAGCGGTAGCAGCGTTCAAACATAATGGCCCAATCCTCCACATCCTTTCTGGTATAAGGAATGATGACAGGTTGTCCTGTGGTACCGGAGGAGGAATGAATCCGGACCACCTCTTCATCCGGTACAGCCTGAATTCCAAGGGGATACGCCTTTCTGAGCTCATCCTTATCGCTGAAGGGCAGCTTTCTGAAATCCTCCATGGTTTTAATGTCTCCGGCCGCAATGCCGTTTTCTTTGAATTTTCTCTGGTAAAAGGGGCTGGAAGCCTCCAGCCGGCTGACTAAGCTTTTTAATTCTTCTAACGGTTCTCTGATCATCTCTATCTCCTTGCTCGTTCTACAAATAAAAAAGACACATCCTTCTCTGTATAAAGGATGCGTCTGTTATGACCCACGGTACCACCTTTTTTCGCATTGCTGCGCACTTTATCCAAGGTGCCAACACACCTTCTCCGGTTAACGCCCTCGAAACGTTGTGAAATACTCGATTGCTCTTTCATCACACCCTCAGATGCCCATTATGCCCTGCTCGTTTATTACCGGTTTCCACCATTCCGGCTCTCTGTTAACACGTCACACGCTTTACTCCATCTTCAACGGTTTTACATTTGTTTACAGTATACCGTTCGGCCTGTTTCTTGTCAAGTTTAATCCTGCAATCGGATGATTTTGTTGGTGACACATACCCTCAGGTTCAGTTTTTTTCGGCCGCAGCCCTCGAAATCAATGGTTGCCATGTCTTTTTTTATTTCCAGAATAACGCCGCCGCCAAAGCCCTGGTGTACAACCGCCGCACCGGGCGTATAAGCCGAGCAGTCCACTTCCTTCAGTTCTGCCTTTCGGACAATGGCGACGTCAAAAATACCAAAGCCTTTCCCCTGGCCGGAGGGCCTTTTTCCAATAACACCACCCGTGATTTTTTCGCGCTGCGCATCCGGGGCTTTTTCCCCCAGAAAAACACGGACAAACTGTGATACCGGCCGACGGTTGTGCCGGCTGTTCTTTTTTCCCACCGAGATAAATTCTAGCTCGCGCCTAGCGCGGGTCACGCCCACATAAAAAAGACGGACCTCCTCACAGAAAAGGCGCCGGCCCTCCTCGCTGTCATCGAGCGCTGCCATTGATGGAAATTCCCCTTCCACCGCGTCGATGATAAAGACCTTTTCAAACTCCAGCCCCTTGCTGGAGTGAATCGTCGAAAAAGTCACATCGGTCTTTTGATGAGAGGATGCTCCCCGCAGCGCCTCCTGCAGGGTATCCAGCCGCTTTAAAAAGCCGTCCATGGTGGGTTCCCTTGCCGCCAGTGTTTTTAAAATATCCAGCTTCTGGTTCAACTGCTCCTCACGGTAGCCGCAGGAAACGCGGTAATCCAGATGTTCCCGGTAGCCCATCTTCCAGACAATAAAATCCAGCCCCTCCTGGGCGTTCATTGCGGCCAGCCGTTTAAAGGCCTCCCGGATATTTTCCACCTTTTCCGCGAGCCATTCGGGAATTTCGTCGAGGGACAGCAAGGCCTCAAAGACGTCCTGCCCCGGTTCTCTAAACCTTCCAACCTCCGTCACATTCCTTCTGGAGATGTTGCAGTTCATTTTGTAATAAATTTTTTCAAAGGTCTCATAGTCTGTTGGATCTGCGGCAAGGGCTGCAAAGCTTCGGATATCCTGCACGATGAAATGTGTAAAAAACAAAGGATTATGCTCCTTGACTGCATAAGGCACCCCCTCCCGCTCGAAGAGGTCTACCAGCGGGATAACCGACTCGTTATTGCGGTAGAGCACCGCGGTTTCCTTCCCCTCATTCTTAACCGATTTGAGAATGAACCAGTATTGCTCCTCCACAGATTTTACATACTCATGAACCGCGGGCACGCCCTTTTCGTTGTCTGTCCGCATATTTTTGACATAGCGTTCCTTGTTGAGCTTGATGAAGCGGTTGGCCGCATTCACAATCTGCTGTGTGCTGCGGTGGTTGGTTTCCATGAGCAGCACCTCCCCATGAGGATAGGTTTCCTTAAAGCTCAGCAGCCCGTCTGGATAAGCGCCGCGGAAGCCGTAGATGCTCTGATCCTCATCACCGACCATAAAGACGTTGCCGTCCGCTCCTGCCAGAAGGCGGATAATTTCATATTGGATTTTAGAGGTATCCTGGGCTTCATCGATATTGATATATTTATACTGACTGGTAAAGAGCTTCAGGAGCTCGGGATTTTTCTTAAGGAGAAGCCAGGCATATTTGAGCATATCATCAAAATCCATGAGATGCCGCCTGCGTTTATGGTCTTCATAAGCCTTAAACAGCTTTGCAAAATCCACATCGCCTACCTTCATTTTTTCGATTTCTTCCTCAGAAAGCAGCATATTCTTACAGTAGGTGATCGCCGACACAATGTCCACAATGTCGTTTTCAGCTGGGTAGCTCTTGAACAGCTCCTGAAAAAGCTCTCTGATAATGCTGCCGGTATTCTCGACAATCTGAAAGGCCCGGCGGTGGTATAAGCGCTCATAATTTCGGATAACTGACAGCGTAAAGCTGTGAATTGTGCTGAAGCGCAGCCCTTCGGCCCCTTTTTCTCCAAAAATATTCAGATAACGACGGCTCAGGTCACGGGCGCCTGCCTTGCTGAAGGTCAGCGTCAGGATGGACTCTGGCGGGATCTTCTTTACCCGGATCATATAGGCGATGCGGCAGATGACCACTGTGGTTTTTCCGCTGCCCGGCACAGCCAGCAGCAGCGTTGCTCCGGAGGTTCTGCCAACAGCCTCGCGCTGCTGGGCGTTAAGCTGCAATTTGTATTTTTTCATAAAGGCTTCCAGATTTTCCATGGCTAACTGATTTTCTCAAGCAGCTCAATAACCGCTTCTGCCGCCTGGCGCATCTGCTCAGTATTTGAAACCGCCGCCGGGTTATCGCCCTTCTGTGCCCCATAATCGCCAAAGCCTGCGTGGTTTCCCCCAGCAATCTCGGCCATGACAGGTCTTCCCGGATAGATTTCTTCCGCTGCCTGTACCTTGCCCAGATCCGCTACACCGTCATCGCTGCCCCAGAGCGAGACCACTTGGACATCTGCGTCCTTGATGCTGTCATCCGCCGGATAGGCGGCCAGAAAAAAAACACCCTTTACCTGCGTTTCTCTCTCTGCCAGCTCAGGCGCCATGGCTCCTCCCAGAGAATGTCCGCCGACTGCCCAGTTTTCGATTTCCGGGTGCAGAGCCATAATCCTGCTTCCCTGCTCCGGTGAGAGTACCGCCAGATTCATGGGCATTCTGGCTATATATACCGGATAACCCTGCTCCGCGATTTCCAAAGCCAATGGCGCGTAGGCCTCAGGCGCTACAAAGGCTCCGGGATAAAGAATGACCCCAGCTGCACCTTTCCGGCTTTCAGGCTCAAAAGCAACGGTCCCGTTATCTTCTACCGTGACACGGCTGTTTCCCTTCAGGGCTTCACGGGCTTCCGCCTCTGGCTGGTAGGTCATGCGGTTGACCGCGATTCCGCCGGCCGGCAATAAGAACAGCAGTGCTGCCGCCACACCGGCGAGCGTTTGTTTTAATCTTTTATGCTTCATATGATTTCCTTTTGTGACTTTAAAATTTCTTAACTTGACAACTTTTTTTGTCAATGATATACTTTTTGACAAGAATTCTTGTCAAATTAATTCTCTGGTTTCTCTATTATACCCGATATCCAAATCGCTGACAAACCGGAACCGAAAGGAAACAACCATGATCACAATAAACAACGTCACAAAAGCCTACGGAAAAAACAAAGCCAACAATGACCTCAACTTTACCGTTAATGACGGCGAAATCGCCATATTGCTGGGACCAAACGGCGCTGGAAAATCTACGATTATCAAATGTATCTGCGGGCTGCTCCGGTTCGAGGGAACCATCGAAATTAACGGGGCACCCTGCCGCTCCCTGGACGCCAAGCGCCAGCTGGGTTATATCCCGGAGCTTCCCGCCCTTTACGATATGCTGACGGTCGAGGAGCATCTGGAATTTATCGCCCGGGCTTACAGCCTCTCTGACTGGAAAGCAAAAGCTGACGCCCTCATCGAACGCTTTGAGCTTGACGACAAACGCAAAAAGCTGGGTAAGGAGCTGTCAAAGGGCATGCAGCAAAAGGTCAGCATCTGCTGCGCCCTGCTCTTTAGCCCCAGTGTTATCATCTTTGACGAGCCCATGGTAGGCCTTGACCCTCATGCGATCAAGGAGTTAAAGCTGCTTTTCTCTGAGCTCAGGGATCAGGGCGTTTCTCTGCTCATCAGCACACACATGATCGACTCGGTGGAGGATTATTGGGATGTGGCTCACATTATGATGAACGGCGAGATCCGGGCGACCCGGAGAGCCGAAGCTCTCGCTGAAGCCGGCGAATCTCTGGAGGCACTTTTCTTCAGCATTACCGAAGGCGAGGCTTAAAATGTCGAGTATTTTTTATCTTTGGAAAACAACTTTTAAAAACAGACTCCTCGACCTGAAAAACCATCCCAGCCATCTGGTTTTAGTGATTCTCGCGGTTCTGTTCTTTGGGTTCGCCCTTGTGACCACAGTGTTTACCCCCGGGGACAGCATCCCCCTCGCGGAAAGCCAGAATCTTCCCCTGATGGGCGCTGTTCTCATTGGTCTCTTTCTGTTCCTGCTGGTCACCCAGATACAAAAGGGCCTGTCCTCCGGGGGCAGTTTCTTTACCATGGCAGACGTCAACCTGCTCTTTCTGGCACCGGTTTCTCCAAGAAAGATTCTGGCCTACGGTTTGGCTAAGCAGGTCGGCATGTCGCTGCTGCTGGGCTTTTTTATCCTGTTTCAGGGGACAACGCTGCGGACCATGTTCGGCGTCGGCACGCCCGGCCTCATCGCCCTGTTTGCGGGCTACTGTTTATTTCTGGTAGTCGGGGAAATTCTGGCGCTCGCCATCTACTCCTACACCAGAGGCGATGATAAACGACGACGCGTGGTGAGAGCCGTGCTCTACTGCTTCGGTTTCCTGATCGCGGCGCTCTTCCTAAACGCCCTTTTTGAAACTCAGAATTTCTATACGGCGCTGCTGAACACAGCGGACTCAAGCCTGATGGAATACATCCCGGTTCTCGGGTGGACCAAGGGCTTCACCATGGGACTGATCGCCGGCGACTTTTTAAGGGCTCTGATCTTTCTGGTTCTGCTCATCGCCCTGATCGGCCTGATCATTCTGTACATCTGCCGCAGTGAATCGGACTATTACGAGGATGTGCTTCAATCGGCCGAAAAGACCTACACCACTAAGACCGCCGCCAAGGACGGACGCATCAGCGACACGAAGGACGCGTCCAAGATCAGCCGGAAAAAGACCGGTATCGGCCGCGGCCACGGTGCTTCTGTTTTCTTTTTCAAGCATCTGCTCGAAAACCGCCGCTCGGGTTACCTGTTTTTAAACCAGTTTACCCTGATCTGCACCGTGATCGCTATCCTGGCCAGCCTGCTGGCAAGGGAACATATCAGCCTGATGCTGATCTTTGGCATGCTGTGCTATCTCCAGGTTTTAACCGGAGCCATGGGACGCTGGGTTAAAGAGGTAACCCTGCCCTACATTTATATGATTCCACAGAGCCCGTTTAAAAAGCTGGTCTTTGCCAGTCTGGAATCTCTGGTGGACAGCTTTGTCAGCGGTCTGATTATCTTTATCCCCTGCGGTTTGATTCTGGGTGCTCCGGCAGCTGAAATCGCCGCGGTCATTGCGGCCCGGTTGGGGCTGGCCGCCCTTTTATCCGCTGGGAACATTCTGATCGAGCGTATTCTCGGCAATATGCACAGCAAAGTGCTGGTCGTAATGCTCTATTACCTGATCCTCGTTATCCTGCTGATTCCCGGCGCCATCGCCGGTGTAGCCGTCGGCTTTATCGCTGGAAGCCTGGCTGCCGGATTGTTTACAGACTGCGTGGTCAACGTGCTGATCGCTCTGATCATTCTGGCGCTCTGCCGCAATCTGCTGCACACCATGGAAATGAATATTCAATAGAACATAAAAAAAGATGTGCTTTTCA
This sequence comes from Eubacterium sp. 1001713B170207_170306_E7, assembly GCF_015547515.1. Classification (NCBI taxonomy): domain Bacteria; kingdom Bacillati; phylum Bacillota; class Clostridia; order Eubacteriales; family Eubacteriaceae; genus Eubacterium; species Eubacterium sp. 1001713B170207_170306_E7. The sequence continues at coordinate 373,305 of NZ_JADMVE010000005.1, read as the reverse complement.
GCACATCTTTTTTTGCATTAATGAGAACATTGTCACTGGCACCGTGGCGCTCGGTATCCAGTGGTACTACTTGGTTTGTGTAGTTCTTTGGAGAGCTCATTGATACATTCGGCTTCTTTATTATAGCGCCCGCGCCCTGCTTTTTAAACCCATTATCGCAAGAATCACGTTTTAAAATTGATGTCACTGTGACACTTAAAGCTTTTCCCCGCTGATTTTGCTGATCTGGTCATAGACCCACTCTTTGTTTTTGCTGTCATAGGGGAGCTGTTCCCAGTATTTATCCACCATGGAATAGAAGGTGTTCACCGCTGCAAACTCCTCTGTAACGATTCGTTTGGAGAGGTCGTTATCAAAATGGAAATACGCTGCTGCGCCGTCCTTTACCCATATATTCAGGTTTTCGATCAACTCTGCAGACGCAGGCGGACGCAGGGCGATCTGAACCTTCGGGTCATTCTTAACAAACTTCAGGAAGGAGACCAGCTCCTTAATGACGTGCTTGCCCGAGACCTCTACCTTACGTTTCAGCAGCGCGGAGAAAACCGGTACTTCAATCACCGGATGCTGCCCCAAATTTTGGATATAGTCAAGACTTAAGATTATCCGAGTGTATCTTTCCTTAGATAAAAACTGACCAAGACCTATCCGGCAATTATCATAGTAGTCGATAAGCCGGCGTTCCTCATCGCCGCTCAGACAGAGGTCCATCAGAATCCCCTCAATAATTTTTTTCCCTGAAGAGAGAAAGGACATGGATGTGGCGATTACATACTGATCGGTATCGTTTCGGTTAAAACCCTCCATGTTTTCCCGCTTGAAATCATTGCAGACCACCCGGCTTCCCAGGTTCTTCGTCAGAGGCTGGAAGCGCTCGAGATGCCTTTCCAGAAAATTATCAAACTGAATCTGGCTCATGGGGTCGGTATAAATGGCAGAATAGGTATCGCCGTTTACATCGTTTATCCCCGCCAGGGTCTGTTTGCCCTTAATGCTGAAGATATAATCGTAAAAGGGCCTTTCCGCATCGTAACTGTAGTAAGCTTCAGCGTTTGTGGACAGCAGTATGGGCAGCCAGTATTCAAACATATTATAGACTTCTTCCTGGGGACGGTTTAAATAAATCATGGTAATGAGCTTTGTCTTATTTTTATCCGCGTCCAGAAAACGCTTCTGCACCTTTCGTGTATCGTTATTGCTTTGTCTGAAAATACGCGAATCCGCATCATATCCCCAAAAGGTCTCCCCCTTAGGCAGCGATGCCAGCGTATTAAACATATCATCCAGAGCATCCATTTTTCCAGTGACACCCTTATAAATTTTGTAGGTTGCAGTGTACAGGCTGTTGCCGCTTTCCTTATCCATGTATTTTGCTTCAAACTCTTTATCCACCAGCCACCGTGAGATACAGTTTTTGATATCCTGTTCTGTATCTACGGCTACGCCTGGTTCCAAAGAGGCGAAGAAGCGTTCCAGCGTGTGCAGACCCCGTTTGTCGTTAAACTTCATAATTGCCTGGACAATTTCCTCAAAATAAGGCGATTTTGGACTCAGCTCAACACGTCCATTTTTCCACCGGCTGATAATGGTTCTGTCGACGTGGACAGCCCGTGCAAGCTGTGCCCCCTGAATGTAGAGCATATCCATCAGATAAGCCAATGGTGTGGCGGGTTTCCTTGCCATTTCCCTGCCTCCTTTATTTATTATTAATTTACTTATTTATATACACTAAATGGCCATTTTAAAACAAAATGACGACATATTCTCCATTTAAGTCATTTTTAATTTTAATTTTTTCAACAAATGCACCATCTTCTCTATTTTAATCCATTGCATCCAAAAGTGCAAGCGTAATTCATGTACTAAAAAAAGAGCACCCGGAAGGGTACTCTTGGATTTATCTGTCTATGCGCCGTAATAAATCTGATCCAGAAGCTCGCTGAACTGTTCTCTGGTCGGTGACAGCGGGTTGGTCTGAGTACAGACATCCTTCATGGCTTTTCCGATAATAATATCCTTGCTTGCCTTAAAGTCTGCCTCGTCAATGCCCTGCTCCTTGAGTGATGTGGGAATCTTGATTTCCTTGCAAAGGGTGATGATGCTGTTGTACAGCATTTCCGCTGCGTCGCCGCTGACATTTGGAATACCAATGGCACTCAGGAGACGGTTATAAAGATGCTGCGCTCTGCCGCACTGTCCGTTGAAGCGGACAACATAGGGCAGTCCGATGGCATTGGCCAAACCGTGCGGTAAATGCCACTGCGCGCCGACAGCGTGGGCAATACTGTGGGTAATCCCCAGGCCTGCGCTGTTAAAGGCAATCCCAGCCATACAGGACGCGATCTGCATACTGGCCTTGGCTTCCAGATTGCCGCCGTTCACATAGCATTCGTACAGGCTTTTAAAGACCAGCTCGGCTGCCTTGGCCGCATAGCAGCGTGAAAACGGGTTGTTATTGGTGGAAACATAGGCTTCGACCGCATGGGTTAAAACGTCCATGCCTGTCGCCGCTGTGGCTCCTGGCGGAACGCTCTCGATTAATTTGGGTTCAAGAATCGCGGCGTCCGGCATCATGAGAATATCGGTAAGCGGAATCTTGGTGTTGTTTTTCTTGTCGGTAATAACCGCATACTCCGTTACTTCGGAGCCGGTACCGGCCGTTGTCGGCATGGCGATGAAGTATGGTTTTTTTATGTAGTCTTCCTCAAAGAACATTTTTTTGAAATTATAGCAGTAATAGATAATGGCCTTTGCCGAGTCGATGGCAGACCCACCGCCAAGGGCAATCAAAGCATCTGGCTTTTCCATCAGGATGTGTGTCAGTCCCTTTTCCACGATTTCTGTAGACGGGTCTGGTTCAACGTCGGAGAAAACATGGTATTTAATGTTATGCTTATCTAAAACATCTGTCAGCATTTTCAGCAGGCCAAATTTAACCATCCCCTCATCCGTTACGATGCAGACCTGTTTAAAGTCATGATTTCCAACCTGTTCTATGGCGCCAATACCGTAGTAGATGGCCGGCTTTACCTGAAAAAACCGTATATCGTTCAATTTGCTCATATTACCCTCCTTAGTATATTCGCTCAATAGTTTGCATAATTCGTCAATTTGTATTATATCAAGTTTTTTGATGAGCGGAAAGACGATCACAAAATTTTGTTGTAAATGAACCAGTATGTATCCGTCCGCCAAAAGTTTAACAAAGTTTTTTCTTTAAGCTTTTATCCTGAAAACCTTTTTGGTTTTACTTGACATTGATTTTTTATTTCGATACACTGAGATTACCCTTATTTCCGGCTTGAAAAAGCAGGAAATAAGGGTATGTACCAGGTATCAATACTACTGATTAAAAGGAGCATCCCATGATTAAACACCTAAAGCCCTATCTCGTAAAATACCGGCTTCCGTCACTTCTGGCGCCAGTCACGGTTATCGTCGAGGTTCTTCTGGAAATCCAGATTCCTTTTTTAATGGCTAAAATCGTGGATCAGGGCATCACGACGCGTGATCTGAGCTACGTTTTTCAAATCGGTGCCATCATGGTGCTGGTGGCCCTCTGTTCATTGCTTTTTGGCGTTCTCTCCGGGCGTTTTGCCGCCAGGGGGGCCATGGGCTTTGGCAGTGAGATCCGCAAGGCAGTTTTTGACAAGATTCAGGAATTTTCTTTTGCGAATATCGACCGTTTCAGCACCCCGTCGCTGGTCACCCGCCTGACGACCGATATTACCAACACGCAGATGGCTTACATGATGGTTATCCGCGTGCTGGTGCGCGCACCAGTTATGCTGGTCAGCGCCACCATCATGGCCGCGGCCATCAACGGCGATCTCGTCCGTGTTTTTCTCATTGTTATTCCCATTCTGGCCGTTGCCCTGGCAGCGATGTCCACCCTGGCCTTTCCGCGTTTTAATGCCATGCTCAAAAAATACGACGGGCTCAACGCGCAGGTCCAGGAAAATCTCATCGCCATCCGTGTCGTCAAGGCCTTTGTGCGGGCGCGGTACGAAAAAGAAAAATTTGCCGAAGCCAACAACAGCTTGATGCGGGCATCCCTGGCCGCTGAAAAAATTATCATCCTCGGCATGCCCATCATGATGCTGACCATGTACGCCACCATCATCGCGATCCTATGGTTTGGGGGCAATATGATCATCGGCGGCACTCTGCTGACCGGAGAACTCATCAGCTTTATTTCCTATGTGACGCAGATTCTCATGTCCTTAATGATGATCGCCCAGGTTTTTATCATGATCGTCCTCTCCCGCTCCTCGGTCGCCCGCATTGTTGAGGTACTGGAAGAGCCCATCAGCATTACCGATGAAAATGCCGCGCCGTCTCTTACAGCCGTGGACGGCAGCATCCAATACAAAAATGTTTCTTTCAAATACCAGGAGGACGCGGCTGAAAACATTTTGTCCGGCATCAGTTTCTCCATCGCCTCCGGCGAGACTGTCGGTATCATCGGAGGAACCGGCTCGGCAAAAACAACGCTGGTTCAGCTCATCCCAAGGCTTTATGACGTAACCGGCGGACAGGTCTTGGTCGGCGGCCATGACGTTCGGGATTATACCCTGGACCACCTGCGTTCAGCTGTCGCCATGGTGCTCCAGAAAAACGTTCTGTTTTCAGGGACAATCAGGGACAACCTAAAATGGGGCGATGAAAACGCCACAGACGAAGAGGTCATCGCTGCCGCCAAAGCGGCCTGCGCCCATGACTTTATCATGTCCTTCCCGGAGGGCTACGACACCTATCTGGGCCAGGGCGGCGTGAACGTGTCCGGCGGACAGAAGCAGCGTCTCTGTATTGCCAGGGCGCTCCTGAAAAAGCCTAAAATTATCATTCTGGACGACAGCACCAGTGCGGTGGACACGGCTACTGACGCCGCCATTCGCGAGGGCTTCCGTCAGAATCTGAAAGACACCACAGCCATCATTATCGCCCAGCGCATTTCCTCTGTCAGCGACGCGGACAAGATCATCGTGCTGGACGAAGGCCGCATCGACGCCATCGACACCCACGAAAACCTTTTAGAAAACAATGCGATTTACCGCGAGGTCTTTCATTCACAGCAGAAAGGAGTGGAGGAATAATGCCAAAGAAAAAAAGCGTTCAGAAACCCAAAAATATCAAAAAAACACTGTTCCGTATTTTCGGCTACATGGCAAAACGCAGGTTACTGCTGGTCCTTGTCATACTCTTTGTCTTTATCAGCTCCGGCGCCACCGTGGCCGGCACATACTTTTTAAAGCCCATCATCAATCAGGGAATCGTGCCGCTCATCGGCAAGCCCCTCACACCCGGCGCACTCATGCCCTTTGTCCAGATGCTGCTGCTTATGGGCGGCATTTATCTGGCCGGTGCGGCCTGTGCCTATGCCTATAACCGGATGATGATCGTGATCTCCAACGGGACCCTGAACGCTGTGCGGCGAGATCTTTTCAACAGCATGGAGGATCTCCCGATCAAATATTTCGATACCCACACCCACGGTGAGCTCATGAGCCGTTATACCAACGATGTCGATACCCTGCGCGAAGCCATCGCCATGAGTCTTCCCCAGATGCTGACCGCCACGGTCACTGTGGCCGGCACCTTTATCATGATGCTGATTTTGAGTCCGCTGCTGACCTTGATTGTCATCGGTATGCTTGTGGTCATGTACTTTGTGATAAAAATTGTAGGAAGCCGCAGCGCACGGGGCTTTAAAGCCCAGCAGAAGGCTCTCGGCGAAACCAACGGCTATATCGAGGAAATGATTGAGGGACAAAAGGTCATTAAGGTTTTCTGCCACGAAGACATTGTCAAAAATGATTTTGCCGAGCTCAACGACAAACTGAGAAACGCCTCTACCCAGGCGCATACCTACGCCAATGTGCTCATGCCCATCATGGGAAATCTTTCCTATGTGCAATACGCCTTAACAGCTGCTTTTGGGGCTGTGCTGGTCATTATGGGGAGCATGGACTTAGGCTCCATCGCCTCCTTTTTACAATATACGCGTTCCTTTTCCCAGCCCATCACCCAGATTTCTCAGCAGTTTAACGCCCTGCTGACCGCTCTGGCCGGAGCTGAACGGATCTTTGAAGTCATCGACGCCGAACCGGAAAAGGACGAGGGCTATGTAACCCTCGTCAATGTCTGTGAGGCCGATGACGGCACACTGACCGAGTGCAAAGAGGTGACAAACACCTGGGCATGGAAGCATCCCCATCACGACGGTACGCTGACCTATGAAAAGCTACGGGGCGACGTACGGTTTCATGACGTCACCTTTGGCTACAGCGACGACAAAATGGTACTGCATAATGTCTCGCTTTTTGCCAAGCCCGGCCAGAAGATCGCCTTTGTCGGCTCAACCGGCGCAGGAAAAACCACCATCACTAACCTTATCAACCGCTTTTACGAGGTACAGGAGGGTAAAATCACCTACGATGGCATCAACATCAAAAAAATCCGGAAGGTTGATCTGCGGCATTCCCTCGCAATGGTTCTTCAGGACACTCATCTGTTCACCGGCACTGTGGCCGATAATATCCGCTATGGACGCCTAAACGCCACCGATGAGGAAGTCCACGCCGCCGCCGAGCTGGCCAACGCAGACTTTTTTATCCGACATCTGCCCCAGGGCTACGACACCATGCTGACCTCCGACGGCGCTAACCTGAGCCAGGGCCAGCGGCAGCTTCTGGCCATTGCCCGGGCAGCAGTCGCCAACCCTCCGGTGCTCATTCTCGACGAAGCCACCAGCTCCATCGATACCCGCACCGAAGCCCTCATCGAACGTGGAATGGATAAACTCATGGAAGGACGGACTGTTTTCGTCATCGCCCACCGCCTGTCAACCGTTCGAAACGCCGACGCCATCATGGTGCTGGAGCATGGGCGCATCATCGAGCGCGGCGATCACGAGGAATTATTAAAACAAAAAGGAAAATACTACCAGCTCTATACCGGACAGTTTGAGCTGGATTAAAAAAAGAGGCCGTCTGGCCTCTTTTTCAGATTTTGTCATAAAATTAAAACATACTTAATCACACACCCCGCATTGATCACCAGTCTCCAAACGTTACGCGGACAGCCAGCTCTTGTCAGAGAGTCCTCCGGCACATACGAGATCTTACTTACTGCTGCTTCCTTCCGGACCTGACAGGGTTCATAAGTTCATATTGCGAAGGGTCCAACCGTCAACACCACTTACCCGCGGCAGACTTCAAATTCTGGCACCTCTTTGGGGAATTCAGCCCTGCTGTAGCGGATTGCAGGTTACAGGGCACCGCTAGTTCCCCGCCTAGTGTGATTAAGTATGTTTACTGCGAATACACAGTGAATCTACAATATTTCATATTATACAGAACAACCTCTTTACTGTCAAGAACTTTAAGCAGAAACAAGAATTGTCCGCTGCTCTGTCTTTGCCGCAAAAGCCCCATTCTCCGGTCAGAGAATGGGGCTTTTGATTATATCTCTTCTTCCAATAAAGCCTTTTGTCCTTTTTCTTCTGTTTTTTCTCTTTTCATCAGCAGTCCGGTAACCGGCTCAATGGCCACAGCCACTAAGATGCCGCAGGCCAGTCCCAAAATAACGCCAGCCAGATTCTGTCCTCCCTGGGAAAAGGTTACTGTCAAACCGGCAAAAACAAGCGGCACTACGTTGAGCCAGGTTTTTGCCAACGGGATCATGTGTACCGCGCAGACCACAAAGGTGATAAGCAGTGTGCACGTGCCTGTCACCAACCCCACGTTCAGGCCAAGATTTCTCAGAAAGCCGTCCATTTGCAGGTACAGTAAAGCCCATACCACGCCGCAGACCATGCAGCATAAATAGTTTGGTGTCTTTTTAAGCTCTGCACCCGACGCAAAAGTAACTCCCAGTCCGATAAAAATCGGCCACATGAGATTTCCAAAAGGACTAACCTGATAAATGCCCAGAACCGCACCGGCCAGCACGCCAGATACTAAACTCATTTTCAGCAGATAGCTGGTATTCGTATTCATTTTCATCCCCCTAACTGATTAAAAAAAACACATAGCTGTACACAAGCTCTTCCATTCCCTGGAGGCTGTCCATAGCATACTCTGCCGCTACTTCTGGTATCTCGTATTTTTCAAGCGTTTCTTCCGGATTTCTGTAGTATTCTGATTTCATTTGATCTCCCCCTATGCGTAAACAGCATACTCTCTGACAAATCGGAGCACTGCTTTTAAATTTTCCGGATTAATGTCCCGGATCGTCAACAGATTTTTGTCCAGCGCAAAAATATACTTTCCGCCCGGCGCCAGAATATCCACGACTTCCTTTGCCTTATCCAGACATTCCTGTTCTGTTCCGGTTTTCAGCACGCCCATTGGATAAAAGCCCGCCAGGATGTGTTTTTTCCCAAGCTTCTCCTTGACTGCTGCCGGATCGCCTTCTTCAAAAATCATCATTGTGTTTTCTGGCAGCTCAAGAAGATAATCGTAGTAGCGGGACCAGTCCTGCTCAACAAAAATGGTGGCTCCCACGCCTGCTTCATCGAGCGCCTCCACATATTTTTTAAAACTCGGCCAGTAAAAGCGCTCAAAATCCTTTGTCCGCATATATGGCGCCATGTGCAGCGGAATAAAAGTTCTCTGATACCGGCTTGAATTCGGCTTGATTCCGGCCTTCACCATACACGGCAGCAGCGCCTCGCAGGCGGCCTCCACCTTATCCGGGCACCGCCTCATATCCTTGCTGATACCCGTAAAGGAACGAAGCTGATCCGACAAAACATCAAAAGGTGTACAGGCGGCTGTACAGGCCATATTATAAACAGCCTTCCCGTGTTTTTCCGCAATTTTCAGGTACCCTGCATCGAGCTGATCCATCACTGAATAAAAAGTGAACATTCCCTTTGCAAAAGCCGCCTTTCCCTCAAATCCCTCTTTGCCAAATTCGCTGTAAATTTGCGGCAGCGCCCTGTCACAAATGGTTTTTAACGGATCGGCAATCAGATCATCGTACTCCTTTTCGCTCAGACTCGTCACCTCTGGGTGCTGCAAAAAGCCGTCGCCCCCCATGACGAAATTCTTTGCTCCCAGCATTTTGTACATCTGCGGAATACGGACCATCGTCGCAAAAATCGAATCGGTGTCAAAATCTCCGGTTGTCATTTCAATGGCTTCCAGATTTTTTTCTATGCTGTATTGTTCTCTTCTCAAATCAAATCCGGCATATCCCAGGCAGAATGAATTGTCTCCAGAGCTGAGAATCGGGACTCGTTTGGGCATTTTTCCATCAAAAACATCTTCAAACAGCTGGTTCTTTTCTGCTGTTTTCTCTTGAATACTCATATTTTTCCCCTTAAATTTTATATTTACTTGCAAGTAATTACCTGTGAGTAAATATATCAGAATTTTAAAAATTTGTCAATATTAATTTGCAACGCATTCAAAATTATGTTTTAATATTTAAGTAATTAGTCGGAGGTAAAATACAGTGAAGCGTAAAGAAAATGGCAACACCAAGCAGAAAATATATGAAACCGCAAAGCGGCTCTACATCGAGCACGGTTATTTTAATATTTCCAACAAACGCCTTTCAGAGGAGTCCGGCATCAATCAGGGACTGATCACCTACTATTTTAAAAGCAAAAAAAATATAGCCCTCTCTGTTTTGACAGAGGACTATTATATTCTTTCGGGTTATTTAAAATACTTTATCACCCCCGAGGATGATCCCTTGATTTATATCGTCACCTTTATGAATGTCACCTTTCAGATTCGGAAACATGACCCAAAGGCCCGGCGCTTTATTTCGGATGTCATGCAGGAGGACCTGCTGGAGGAATTCGCGCTGGTCAACCAAAAGGAGGAATATCTGACGCTTCTCAAAAAAAGCAAAGGCTCTTCCGAAAATCCGGACACACAGCTGAAGCTGGTGCTGGCAACGGTGTATGGCACGCAGCGCACGATACAGCGTCTGATCAATGAAAATCTGGAGCTGAGCTATGATGATTATTTCCGGTATATGATCGAGGTTCTGCTTTTCGCCCTTAACCTTCCAGAAAAACCGGATATGCTCGACACCCTTATCCGTAAATCCAACAGCGCCACAAAACAGCTGTTTGACACTTATCCTCACCTTCTGAATGAGGCTGATTATCTTTACAAAAAATAAAAAAAGAGCTCTCGCTCTTATTCTCATATTATGGCGGACAGGGAGGGATTCGAACCCTCGGTACGTTATTCACGTACACACGCTTTCCAGGCGTGCTCCTTCAACCAGCTCAGACACCTGTCCGCAGATGCAGCTGCTCTCTTTATGAGACGCTATGTTATTGTAAGCACATTTAATAATTATAATGGCAAAGCATGCATTTGTCAATCCTTATTTCTCTAATTTTTTCAAAAAGCTGCGCGGCAGACAAATTTAGATTAAATAAAGACAGCAGGCGGATAATTATGGTAAAATACAATTAAAGGACAGTGAAATGCTTGAATATTTAGACTCGGTGGATGCTGTCAAGCAGTGGCTGCTCAGCTTTGGCGGCTGGACACCGTTTATTTATTTTTTATTTCAGATTCTCCAGGTTATTATCGCGCCGATTCCGGGCGGCACGACCACTTTAGTGGGCGGTGCGCTTTTTGGCTGGATAAAGGGCTTTCTGCTCAGTGAAGCGGGCATTATGATCGGAACAGCGGCGGCCTTCGGCATTGCGAAAAAGCTGGGCCGGCCGGTTATCTTAAAGTGGGTTCCTTCCAGATGGACGGATAAGCTGGATAATATCCGCGATTCCCGTTTGAACATGGTGCTGTTTCTGATCTTTCTGTTTCCCGGATTCCCCGATGATATTTTCTGTTATCTGGCCGGGCTTACCAAGATGAATTTTAAAACATTTATGCTCATTGCGGTGCTGGGGCGTACTCCGGGATTTTTGATGACAACACTCATGGGTGCAGGAATCATGCAGGATAACCCAATCCGTCTGATGATCGCTCTCGGGCTGTACGGCGTCTTTGCCGGCGTGCTGATTTTTAACAAAAAACGGATGGAAACCTATCTGGAGAACAGTAAAAAACACAAAGGAGATCATTCTTAAATATGGACAATAAAGACGCCAAGCAGTGTCACCGGCTGTTTCTCAGCGAACTGGCCACCATGGTGGTCTGTGGCTATCTGGTATATCTGCTCTCCACCACCCTGGAGGGCGGCCTCGATATCCGGCTCATGCTGCCGGGAGGCATTTTAATCTTCACTTTGCTCCAGGGCTGCGGTTACTGGCTGTACCGTGACCGGGCGGCCTCCGGCAATCCGGTTAACCGGGCGGCAGTTCTTCGGATTTTCTCCCTGCTCAAACGGGTCACGCCTTTTGTAATCGGGCTTTACCCTTTACTCTTATTCGTGCTGCTGTTTGCGGACCGCAGCGCACTATTTGTCCCCTTTAACCTTTTCGGCCTGATCCTGCTGTTTTTTTCGATTGCCGAATATGTTAATTATTATCATTTCAGTATGAATATCTGGAATTTCAAAGCGCGTACCCCGTCGGACTTATCCGAGGAGCTGGCTGCATTTAACCAAAAGGAGGAATAAAACATGCGCATTATTATTGACGGTGATGCCTGCCCCAAGGGCGTTCGTAATATTTGTGAGGAAACTGCCGCTTCCTACAAAATTCCGCTGCTGATGGTCGCTGATACCGCCCATGATTTCGAAGGTGATGATGACTGCGAGGTAATCCGGGTGGATCAGGGCCGCGATGCCAGCGATTATAAAATCGCCGGGATGGCTGAACCGCAGGACATTATTATAACCCATGATTACGGACTGGCTGCCCTTGTTCTCGAAAAGGCCACCGCGGTTCTCAGCCCGTCGGGTTTTGTGTACAGCTCCGCCAATATTGACGAGCTGCTCTACCAGCGCTTTTTAAACCAAAAGCAGCGCCAGGCAGGCCACGCCACCAAAATAAAAAAACGGACGCCGGAGGACGACGCCGTTTTCAAACGAATGCTCATGACCTTTGTGGCACCTGTTGAGCTGATTCAGGAATAGTTTAATCACCCACCCCAAGATCTGTGTTGTTTATCAGCACACAGATTTTTGGGTTTTTTTGCAGTTCGGGCAGGCTGTATTCGGCAAACCACCGGAGCAGCTCGGGATCGGCCTTTACAGGGGTGCTGTTGTCATTGAAGATATTGACATAAACGCGCGAGAAATATTCTGTGGCTGTGGCAATATCCTGCTCAAACTGATCGGGTGACTGTCCAGTCATACCAAACAGCAGGCAGCATTCATCATAGATTTCCGCGATGGATTCCGGGGGCAGGTCATAACCCATCCCTTTCAGCATGATTTCCTCCCGGTATTGCTCGTCAAAGGTCTCGATCCCGATACGGGGGTGGAGGCAGATCCCTTCCTTTGCCAATTCATCCTTCAGGGCGCGGGTTTGTTTGTGAAGAAGCCAGTGGCTTTCCATGTGCAGATGACAAATGGCTTTTTGTCGGCAAATTTCAAGCACACGCTTTCTTGTCACACCCGGCAGTTCAAAGTATGAGCCTGAGTTGAGCACCACAAGACGTCCTAAAGCGCCTGTTACCTGGTCGAGCACCCGGTCATTCAGGGCTATGGACACCGAATCCGGGCCGCTGTCCATATGGTAATCACAGAAGCTGCATTTTTTCCAGAAGCAGCCCCGCCCCATGAGCAGGACGATCTCCTGGGGCAGAGCATCTTCGGGCAGCCGGCTGTAGCGTTCTTCAAATTTCATGTCAAAGCCCCAGTGCCGCGGCCCACTCTTCCTCTTTAAAGCCCACCAGCACCTTATCCTCAAAAATCAGTTCCGGCCTCTTGACAAGCATGCCGTTGGTGGATAAAATTTCCACCATTTCTTCCCGGGTCATGGCTTTTACCTTATCCTTCAGGCCCAGCTCACGGTAGGCTGTACCGCTTACGTTAAAGAATTTTTTCGGCTCTCCGCCGTATAACGCCATCCACTTTAATAATTCTTTTTTCCCGGGGTTTTCCTTCACAATATCCCGCAGCTCATAGTCTGCGCCATTGGCTTCTAAAAAACGTTTGGCTTTCTGACAGGTTGAGCATTTAGGGTAACATAAAAAAATAGGTTTCATTTACTTTCTCCTTGCATGATATACTCACGGTGTCCGCTCTCGGCTTCAATTTCTTCTTCCCTGACTTCAAATCCCAGCTGCCTGTAAAAATTAACAGCGCAGGTATTTTCCACATAGGCGGCCAGGGTAATCCTTCCTTTATAGTGCTTGAGGGCGTATTCCACCAGCCCACGGCCAATACCCTGATGCCAGCAGTCTGGCGCGACAAAGAGCGCGCCAATGTGGCGGCCCCCGACCACAGCGATAAAGCCGCTGATCTCACCGCTCCGTTCGTCCACATAGACTTCGGACTGGGGAATGTAGTCTTTTCTCACCACATCGGCGTGGCGTTTCCAGTAATCCTCTGAAATAAAGGACTGGCCCTCAATACAGGCGTCCAGCCAGATTTCCATGACCCGGTCAAGGTCTGCTTCGGTCATTTTCCGGATCATTTTAATACAGCTCCGTTCCCTCTGAGCGCAGCTTGCGCTGCCACTCGCCATAGAGCATTTCCAGCTCGTCGCTGTAGTCCTTGCTGCCCTGGTCGTCCTCGTCGTATTCCAGCTTTTCCAGAATCACCACCTCAAAGGCGTCCTTTCCAAAGCGCTTCCAGTCCCTGTTCAGGTCGCGGCTGCGCATGAAAGTTTCCATATTCAGCTGAAAAACATCGCTGTTTATCTTTCCCTTAATGTTATTGGTCGCTTCTAAAAATGCTTTGCCTGTTTCAATATGGCGGATGGCAAAGAGCCCCATTTCCGGACGATAATTTTTGTACTCTTCCTTCAATTCCTTTTTACGGTCCATATTCATTTTAATACCCCATTTCTTTTAAAATGCGTGACAGGTTTGTCAGACGTTCGCCCAAAAGCTCGCCGTCTTCCGCCAGTGCCTGCGCAAAAAGCTTGATATCCGCATCAATCATTTCATTATCCGTATCGACCGCGATGGTCATGGCGTCTCCCTGGAGGCCCACCCGGTCGATGACTGGATTTTCCGGGTCATAAAGCTTATCGTGACGGTAGGAGTCTTCTCTGAAGTACTGCTCTGCCCGGCAGATCAGGATCGCCAGGTCGATGACCCGGTGCAGCGGCAGCTCCTCGGACTGGCGCGACCATTTTTCCCCGGTGTAACGCCAGACCTTTGCAGAGGCGTCCACCCGGCCCCGGTCGTTCCACTGGGCCAGTCCCAGCGAAAGACCCTTAGCATCGCTGTCGTAGGCCTTTCTGCCGTCAATTTCCTCATAGTTTTCAACTTCTATAACAGGTTTATGTTTTAAATGTGTTGGTATCTTCATTTTGTTTATCCTTCATTTTTATTTAGTAATTTACTAAATTTAGTAAATTACTAACTCCAATTATACGCGCATTTTAAAATTTGTCAAGTTTCTTAAAGGCCCATTTTTTCAATTTCGACCACCTTATCGGCCCACTCACGGTAAAACGCTGCCTCATGGGATACCAGAACGACGGTGCCGTCAAAATCCTGAAGCGCCTCCTGAAGGCTTTCCTTTGCCAGGTAATCCAGATGGTTGGTGGGTTCGTCGAGAATCAACAGGTTGCAGGGTGACAGCGTGAGCCTGCACAGCTTTACCCAGGACTGCTCACCGCCGCTCAGGGTGGTGATGGGCTGGAGCACATGCTCAGCCTTGACGCCGCAGCGTGACAGGGCTGAGCGTGTCTGCTTCTGTGACAGCTTCGGAAAAGCTTCTGTTATGATCTCCAGCGGTGTCTGCCCTTCTCTCTCCCATTTTAAATCCTGTTCATAATAGCCGATGACCACATTTCTGGCAAACTCAAACCTTCCAGAAATGGGCGGGATTTCCCCAATCAGGGTTTTCAGCAGAGTCGATTTCCCAATCCCGTTAAAGCCGGTGATGACCACCCGCTGGTTTTGCTCCAGCACAAAATGCAGCTTTGGCAGTAAGGGATAGTAATACCCAACTTCAAGATCCTTAACCTCCAGAACCCGCTGAGCGGTGATGCCGGTGGATTTAAAACGGATAATGGGCCTGGTAAGGCCGGCCGGCGGCGCCATACGTTCGATTTTATCCAGCTTTTTCTGGCGGCTTTTGGCCATGGCGGCTGTGGACGCCCGCACCTTGTTTTTGGCAATGTATTCCTCGGTCCGCTCGATAAGCTTTTTCTGGCTTTCATACTGGCGGATGTATTCTTCCCGTTTCTGGCCTTTCTGTTTCAGAAAAGCGCTGTAGTTGCCGTGGTATTTGGTAATGGTGCCAAACTCGATATCCCCGATACAGGTGGTGACCTGATCCAGGAAATCAAAGTCATGGGACACAAGAACAAAAGCCCCCTCAAAGCCCGCGAGATATTTCGCCAGCCATTCCACATGTTCTTTGTCCAAAAAGTTGGTGGGCTCGTCCAGCAGCAGCACTTCTGGCTTTTCGAGGAGCAGCTTTGCCAGGATCACCTTTGCGCGCTGCCCGCCGCTCAGCTTTTCAAGCACCTTGTCCATGCCGATGGCCGTAATGCCAAGGCCGGCGGCCACACGGTAAATATGGCTTTCAATAGCATAGAAGTCCTGGTCCTCCAGGGTTTCCTGCAAATTCGCCGCCTGGTTAATCAGCTTTTCGCTGGAATCCTCCGCCATTTTTTCATACAGGCCGTTCAGCCGCTCCTCCATCCGGTATAAGTCGGCGTAGGCCTGCTTCAAATAGTCAAAGACAGTGATACCCGCATCCACCTGGGCGTACTGGTCCAGATGGCCCACTGTGGCCTTTGGAAACCATTTGATCAGACCGTCGTCCGGGATCACCTCCCCGATCAGGGTTTTGATCAGGGTACTTTTCCCTGCGCCATTCTGTCCGACCAGTCCCATGTGCTCTCCGTTATGCAAATCAAAGGAGGCATCGTGATATAATACCTTGTCTCCATAGCTGTGAGACAGATTTTTTACTTCCAGTAAACTCATTGTGATCATTCCTTTCAAATCTTATAAATTCCAATAAAAAAGAGAGCGCACAGCGCTCTCTGCCTGAGGGGTTTTCTCCCGCTCCAAACAAAAAGGCTGCGGATGAAAGCATCATCCACAGCCCGTTATCCTGAATTGCTGTCCCCGGTAAAAAGCGTACACAAAACAAAGCCGCCAGAGGCCGCCCGCAAACACTTTTGACCGATGAACTGATGGAGGCTACGCCTCCGGATTAAGCTCCGCACAATGTCTCATCGTTATCCATTTGTTCGGAGCTTTTGCAATAGCAAGTGTCATGATTAAAAATTCCCTTCGTTAAATCGAACGGTATTGATTATACTCCCAAACCGGTTTTTTGTCAACCTCAGCTGGCCATCTCCCGGCGCTTGGCTGTTTTGGGATTAAGAATAAATTTCTCCAGTGCATAGGCTACGCCGTGCTCGTCATTGGTTTTTGTTATAAAGTCCGAGATCTCCTTAACCCGGTCAATGCCGTTTTCCATGGCAATGGCCAGTCCGGCATGCTTGAGCATTTCATAATCGTTATTGCTGTCTCCCATGGCCATGACCTCGGTGCTTTTAATGTCCAGGTGGCGGCATAAATGCCTTAAGCCATCCCATTTATTGGCTGTCGGATTGTTGATCTCCAGATTATTTTCTACAGCTGAGGTAATCGTCAGATCAGTGGTATCCTCCAAAACGTTTTTGAGCTCGCTCCTGTTTTCCATATGACTGAAAAAGATGTTAAACTTTTCAACCGAGTGGCTGTATAAAAAGTCAAAATAGTCTTCCGGGTCGGCTACGGTGTGACGGGTTTCCCTGAAGAAATCCCAGTAGGCCTCGGGCACATGAAACTTGCTCAGATCTTTCATGCACTCCTCAATCACAACGGTTTTTCCTTCCACATAGGCTTCGATCATCAAATCATACTGCTTGAGTACCTTCAGCACTGTATCTAAATCCTGCTTTGTCAGGGGATTTTCATAAAGCGTTATTTTCCGGTTCAGGTCGGTTACCTGCGCACCGTTTGATGTAATGGCGTAGGAGACTCCATCGATGTCTGTGATTTCTTCGGGCAGTTCTCCAAACACGCGTCCGGTTGTCGGCACGACAATGATTCCCTGTCTGACGGCCTTTTCAATGGTCACAATTGTCTCACGCGCCAGTGTGATGTCACTCTGAAGCGTGGTGCCATCCATATCCAATGCTACTAGTTTAATTCCCATCGCTTTGTTCTCCTTGATTTTTATTCCACCATGATTCTATCACTTTTCCACGATAATAAGAAGCTGGTTTTCGTTAAAAAGCACCTGAAAACCGTTGCCAGTTTACATCAAACCTTTTCAAAATGGGTCTGGATAAAAAATCATGCATTAAAAAAGCAGGCCTTTGCCTGCTTTTTTATCAGTTTTCTACTTTATCAAACTTCTGCACCTTAAAGGTATGCTCGCCGTTCGGGAACACCACTTCCAAAAGCTTTTTGTTGTCGGTGAAATTCATCTCGGTGAGTACCGGCTGGTTCGCTCCGTTGACGCCCCATCCAATGATATAAGCATCCTTTTCGTTGTCAACCTTCTGGGCGCTTCCAAATTCGGAGGAGGTGTAGCCGTCCATGCTGTATTCTTTAAAGTCAATGACCTTTTTGTTGGTCTCGTCCAGCTTATACTTGAGCACTCTGGTTTTTCCTGTACTCTGGCCATTGTCAAAGACGACCAGATAACCATCGTCGGTTAAGGATAGGCTGCTCTGACCAGCGGTTTTCTGATTGTCGGCCAGGCCGAATTCGTCGCCCTTACCGGAGAGCTTCCAGAGAATATCTCCGGTGCTGCGGTCAATCTTCACAATGGTACTGGCGTTTTTAAAGGATACGATCAGGTTATTGTCTGACGGGTCCAGTATCATGGCATTGATATGCAGGTAATCCTGGGGCTGGATATTACTGTTGGCAAAATCATTGCCCTTTTCGCTGAGCGCGTACAGCTCCGGATGATCGGTGGATTTCCAGGTGAATACCGGCTTGCCGTCCTTCACTTCCTGAATCACGGCTGCCACTACCTTTGAGCCGAGCGGGCTGGGGTTGAGCTCTGCCGGGATATTATCCACGGTTTCTGCCACGTAGGATTCCGTGATCCAGTTTTTATCTCCTAAAAGCACAAAATCATGCCCGTCGACCGGATCGCCCATAACCTTTTTATCATGATTGGTTTCATCGGGGTTCAACAGCGAGATACGGGCGCCGTCACGCTTGACTTCCTTGTATTTTTCGTCAAGAACCACACGCGTGCCCGGCAGGTAATCGGTCAGACCCATGGTGCTGACGTCCGGGTCAACAATCTGATAGCTGTAACGGATATCGCCGTTTTCCAGCTTATGCTGTCTGAAATCCGTGAAAATCTTGCCATCCGCCTGCTCTGGCGTCAGGGCAACATACCAGGTAACATTGCCGTTCTGGTCCAGTTTATACATGGCTGCTTTTTCGGTATCAGTCACATAAAAGTCGCCTTCATAGGGACTCTGGCCGGTGGCCAGCATTTCCGGCAGCTGCTTGGAAAGGGTTCTTAAATAAATCGTGCGGGTATCCTTACCGTTGGTCACGACCATTTCCAGCACTTCGTTGCTGTCGATTTTCTTGACGGTTACCTTTGCTTTCTTGTTGGTCTGGAGCTTGGCCTCGTTGACCTCAATGGACGCTCCAGCATCATTCATCAGAATAAACTCATTCTCATGTTCCGTTGTCAGGCTGGGGATATCATAGGTTGCCCCGTCCTCATTCAGCGGAATTTCCACCGCGTAGCCATTCACACTGATGTGGACAATTCTGTCCTGCAGCAGCGTAATATCTCTCCCAGCATACGCCAGAGCCACGCTGACCATAATGATAAGCACAAGCGCCAGGCCCGCTGCCGCTGCGAGAACCTTTGCTGATTTGTTCATAGTTTACCTCCTCAATCACTTCCGATAGTATAATATCAACGTCATATTTATATGGATAACACCCGCCTGTAAAATCAGCCTTTGCCGGCGGCAGGCGCTTCCTCACACAGAGCGTGCAGCTCTGTATTGATCCTGTTTAAGTCCGTCTCATTTGCCAGCGCCACAATGGTGTCGCTTGGCCTGATTTTGGTGTCTCCCTTGGGGATCAGTTCTTTTTCACCCCTGCGGACAGCCACCAGCAGACAGTTTTCCGGCCATTGGATTTCCCAGATGCGCTTCCCGACCAGCCCGCAGCTGTGATGCACCGAGACGGCGATCAGCGTCTTGTTGCTGGTCTCCGGTACGGGCTCTTCGCCGCGTCTGGCAACAATGCGGTCAAGCAGCATTTCATAGACCGGTTCCGATTTGAGCGCCGCCGCGGTGATCTCCGCCGTGATGGCGACAACCGACAACGACAGCAGGTGGGTAAAGGAGCCCGTCATTTCAGAAATCAATACAATCCCTGTAATAGGTGCGCGGACAATGGCGGTAAAATACCCGGCCATGGCCAGAATGATAAAATTGTTGATAAGCTGCGGGTCCATTCCTATACCCCGGACAACGACCATACCATAAAAGCCGCCGATATACGCCCCCAAAACCAAAAGCGGAAAAAAGATACCGCCCGGTGCGCCGGAGCCAAAGCTGAACATGGAAAAGATAAACTTTACCACCAGCAGCAGCAGGATCATGGTCAGGGGAAGATTCCCCGGTACCAGAAGCTCGATCATCATATGTCCGCCGCCCAGTACCTGAGGCAGCGTAAAGCCCAGAACTCCAGCCATCAAAAACGGGATAACCGGCCGCAGCTCTGCCTTTAAAAAGGTCATTTTGGCGTACAGATCCTGAGTACCTGCCAGCACCTTATTGTAAAAAGCGCCGCCCGCTCCCAGGATAATCCCCAAAAGAATGATAAAACCATAGTATTTCAGAGGAATCGAGGAATCCACCTGGAACTGGAATACTGAGCCCAGACCAAAAACATATTTTGAAACAAAGTCCGCCGTGACAGAGGCCGTCATTGCGGAAAAAAGTACCGTTGCCGAAAAATTTTTATGGACCTCCTCCAGAGCAAACATGATACCTGCCAGCGGCGCGTTAAAGGCCGCGGCCAGTCCTGCGCTTGCTCCGCAGGTCATCAGATAGCGTTCTTCAATGTTAAGGCGTTTGAAAATCCGCGAAAAGCCCTTGCCGCCCATGGCGCCAAGCTGCACAGACGGGCCCTCACGCCCGAGCGATAAGCCGCCGATAATGCAGAGAATCCCTCCTATCAGCTTACCGACAATCACCTTGAGCCAGGGCTCCTCAAAATATCCCTGAAGCTCCCCCTCTACCTGGGGAATCCCGCTGCCCGAGATCATCGGTTCCCACCGGACCATCCTCCCGACAATTACCGCCATAACGATAAGGGCGGCAAACCATGCCGCAATGGCCCAGTGGTGTTCACCCGCGTAGGATAAAATAAAGCTCATATTCTGCTCTGAAAAGTTTAAGGCCAGCCGGTAGATAATCGCGATACCTCCTGCGATCATGCCGACAAATATCCCCTCCAGAGCCAGAAGGTATTTCATATTACGCGTGTGGGCTATTAAATTTTCCGTGCTGTTTTCAACAGGCTTAAACACATCTCTCACCTTTAAATTTCCTTAGAAATCTTTATAAGTTTACCATAATTTGAAAAAATATACAAATAATGAGGCCTTTTTCCCCCTTTTACAAATGGTTTTTCTTAAAAAATTTAATACAAAAATAAGAGGCTGCCGCCGGCGCACCGGGACAGCCTCTCAAAATAAGGAAAAGAAATGTGTGTTAAGCTTTTTGATCAGGACGCCAGTATATTTTCAAGCACCTGCACCTCGTCGCCGGTCACGCCCATGCGGCTGCCGTCTTTGCCGAACAGCATGGCGTCGCTGCGCTCAAAGGCCAGCTCCACCTGCGGCGGCAGGGCATTCCAGCAGGTTGGTGTCTTGACATTAACCTTGCCGAAGCGTGTCTCCAGGTGATAGATAGACTCCCCGCCCAGCTCCTCCTTTGACAGGACAGAGGCCGGCAGGCGGAAGGCGTCCTCCCGGCCGGTACTGCCGATTTTGATATTTTCCGGCCGCACTCCAAGGTAAAAATGATTCATGTCGATGATATTGGCCGGCGGCGCACCGATAAACTGCGCCACAAAAAGATTGGCCGGGTTGGTGTAAATTTCTTTCGGGGTTCCCTTCTGCATAATCTCACCCTGGTTCATGACCACGATATACGTCCCCATGGACATTGCCTCTACCTGGTCGTGGGTGACGTATAAAAAGGTGTTCTTAACCTTTTTATACATTTCAATGAGCTCAAAGCGCATCTGTGTTCTGAGCTTGGCGTCCAGATTGGACAGCGGCTCATCCATGAGAAAAACCCTCGGGTCCTTGACAATGGCCCGGGCCAGCGCCACGCGCTGCCGCTGGCCGCCGGACATCTGGGCAGGCAGCTTTTCCGCCTGGTCGGTCAGGTCAACCATTTTCAGCACGTCATCCACCATCTTCCGGCGTTCTTCCTTTGGGATTTTCTTAATCTTCAGCCCATACTCCACGTTTTTAAAAACGCTCATGTGGGGATAAAGAGCATAATTCTGAAAAACCATGGCGATCTCCCGATCCTTTGGCTCACTGCTGGTTACATCTTTGTCATCGATAAAAACTCCGCCGGAGGTAGGCGTCTCAAGGCCCGCGATAATGCGGAGCAGCGTTGACTTCCCGCAGCCTGATGGCCCCAGCAGAATGGTGAAGGAGCCGTCCTCTATTTCCAGAGAGATATCCTTCAAAACCTTGGTTTTATTGAAATCCTTCACGAGGTGTTCTATGGCTATTTTTCCCATACTTTATGCTCCTTTCACAAGCCTTTCTCTCAAATCGGCGGTCTCACCGGCCGACAAACCCGCTTCCTGAAAATAGTGTCCTGCACTTTTAAAGCGGCGCTCCAGATAGTTCAGTGTTGTTTCCATATATTCAGGCTCTGAGCCCAGAAGCCGGGCTGCCACCAGGTCCATCGCTTCACTTTTGGGCAGGTTGGCAGGCTGCATCTGCCGGAATTTTTTCCGCATGAGCCCTGCGCTTTTGGCGTAGCTGTCCACAATGAGCGGGCGTTCCACGCCGGCCAGGCCAAGCAATAACGCTGCGGTCACTCCGGTGCGGTCTTTGCCCGCCGTACAGTGGAATACCACGCCGCCTGGTGCGTCTAAAATAATCTGGCCGATTTTTTTAAATCCGGCGGACTGGTTTTCCAGCAGGCTGATGTATAAATCCGTCAGCGCTGGCAGCTGGGTGATGTCCTCCAGACTGGCAGCGCTTTGATCCATGAGGGACAGCGTGATATAGTCAAAATCCGCGTCCGAGGCCACCACATCCGGCACCGCGCTTCTTTCCTCTGGTGTTCTCAGGTCAATAATTGTGGATATTCCCAAATCCTTCATACAGGCAATATCCCTTTTGGACAGCTCTCCCAGCGCATCGGAACGGTAAGCCACCTCATAGCAGGTCGCGTCCCCGGCTGCCGGAAAACCGCCAAGATCCCGGAAGTTGTGGCAGCCGTCCAGTTCAATCTGATATTCTTTATAGTTAAGCATCTTTATTTAATCCCCCATTTCACAAAAGAGTCAACAATCTGCCGCTGCATAAAGAGGTAGAGCAGCAGAATGGGAATACATGAAATCGTGGTGGCGGCCATCAAGGCGCCCCACATGTTGGTGTCTGAGCTGACAAAGGTGCGCAGGCCGATCTGTATCGGCGCGTTTTCCAGCTTTGAGGTAATGAGCATGGGCCACATGTAGTCATTCCAGGAATTGATAAACAGTAAAATTCCCAGAGAGGCTACCGACGCTTTGATATTTGGCAGAATAACGCGGGTCAGAATCCCCCACTCACTGTCGCCATCCATCCTGGCCGCGTCGATGAGCGCCCTTGGAAAGGCTTCAAAAACCTGAAAAAGATTGAGAATGGCAAAGGCGGTGGCCGCGGTGGGCAGCACAATGCCCAGCAGGTTTTCCTTAAGCCCCATATTGACAATGGTCACATAATTCGGAATCATGATGGCCTGCACAGGTATGAGCCAGCAGAGGCTCAGAAGCCCATAGATCAGCTTTTTGCCCCTGAAGTCCCACCGTGTCAGCGCATAGGCAGCCAGCAGGCTGGTGCAGAGCTGCAGAACGGTCATCAAAACGGACATGACAATGGAGTTCCCGAGCATCCGCCAGATGGGCATGCTCTCAAACGCATAGAGATAATTATTGAGGGTCGGCGCTGTGGGCAGCAGAGCCGAGCCAAAAATCTCCGCCTCATTTTTAAAGGAGGAAACAATCATCCAGTACAGTGGAAATACCGCGATAAAGCTGAGCAGGATCAGCAGCGCGTGCTTTATTCCGCTCGAAGCCTTACGGCCGGCTTTTATGGTTGTCGCTTTCATACAGGCCTCCTAATTATCATAAAATACAAATCTGGACGAGAGCCGGTTTAACATTAGAGCAATGATCCCGAAAATAATAAAGAAAATCACCGCAGAGGCTGAGCTCATGCCCACGTTCAGGGAAGAAAAACCATACTTGTACATCTCGTAATAAATATTGGTGGTGGTGCCATAAGGCCCTCCCTGGGTCAGCAGGTCGATATAGGCAAAGGTCCACTGGCTGGCAAAGAGAATGCTCATCATCAGCATAAAAATCACAGTGGGTGAGATCAGCGGCAGGGTGATGGTCGTAAACTGGCGCAGCTTGGAGGCCCCGTCGAGGCGGGCCGCCTCAAAGTAATCCCGGTTAATGCCTGTCAGCGCCGCTGAAAACATCAGGGTGCTGAAGCCGATCATCTTCCAGCCTGTAATGAGCAGAATCGTCATGCGCGCCACACCTTCTGTCAGAAAGAAGGAAATGTTCGTACCGCTGATGCCCAGCCCCACAATAATCTGATTGATGAGTCCGCTGCTCGGGTTCAACAGCCAGCGCCAGATGGTCGCTGTGGCAACCGGCGCCATAATCATGGGAATAAAAAACAGGGCGCGGTAAAAATTCTTGGCCTTTGATGGCAGATCATTGGTGGCCGACGCCAGGAACAGCGGGATAATCACCGAGAAGGGCAGCAGCCCCACAATATAAAACACCGTGTTGCCAATGGAGGTGAAAAAATCCTTGCTGGTGAGCAGCTTGGTAAAATTGGACAGGCCTACAAACCGCGGCGCTGTTCCCGGCACCATGCCCCAGCTGTGAAAAGCATAGTAGACCGTTTCCGCCAGAGGCCTGTAAAGCCAGAAGGCAATGAGCACAAGGGCGGGCAGCAGAAACAGCCAGGGTTTATAGTTAAACCTGAATTTTGGTCTCGGCCTGATCCGCTCTTCTGCCCTTTCAATATCCGGCGCCAGGGTATAAACCTGGGCCGGAAGCTTTAAAAAATTTTTCATCTGTGTATCACCTGATCATTAATTGTTTTTCAGGAGGTCATTCATCTGCTTCGCCGCATCTGACAGAACAGACTGAACATTGCCCTCCGTGATGGACTTGACGGTCGCGTCGAGGAACACCTGGTATTCCTCCTTTGCTCCGGTACCGGGCCAGATGGTCACAGGCTTGATTCTTTCAAGCTGCTTCAGATTTGTTTTGACAATGGGGTTGGCATCCACAAAATCCTTAAGGTAAGCCGGGTCCTCGGTAATGTCCATTCGCAGTGGCAGATAGCCGATTTCAGAGGTGATGATCGTATACCCATCCTTGCCGGTGGCGTATTTGATAAACTCCCACTCGGCCGCGGACTTGGTGGGATCGTCTGAACGGACCGCCAGACAGCTTCCAGAGTTGACCGGAACAGAGGCTTTACCGCCAAACTGCGGCATTTCCGCGCCCAAAAGCTCCCAGCCTCCGGCCTTTGCCGCGCTCTGGTAACCGCTGAGCAGTGAGGTGGACTGGAGATTTATGGCGACGTTGCCGGCCATAAAAGCATCCATGACATCCTTATCGCTGCCCTTTACAGCCGCGCCGCTGCTGTAGAGCTTATTCCACATTTCATAAGCCTCAACCGCCTCCGGGCTGTCAAACTTCGCCTCGGTTTTATCACTGCTCAGCACCTCGCCGCCATTCGAGAAGATGAGGCCCTCGCTGATCCAGCCATTATCCGGCGCCAGGCCAAAGCCGTCCTTACCAGTCTTTTCCTTGATCTGTACCGCTGCTTTGTAGACATCGTCCCAGGTTTTTGGAAGGTTGGTGGTGTCCAGCCCCGCCTGCTCAAAAAGGCCTTTATTGATATAGAGGATCGGAGTGCTGAAGGTAAAGGCCAGGCCGTACATCTGTCCGTCAATTTTTCCAAGCTCCAGCGCATTAGGGATCATCTGGCCCGTATGCTCTGCCAGCTCATCCGCTGGAAACAGCTCCTCGTAGGATTTAAAGCCAAGGTTCAGACGGGAAGCGTCCAGCATTCCAAAAGCGTGCTGAACAATATCCACCTCCATGCCCGCAGCGATATCCGCGCTGTTCTGGCTCATGTTGTTGTCCACAACGCCTTTGACGACCACCCCTTTTTCCTTACCGACCGTTTCGTTAAAGCTGCTGATCAGATGCTCCATGCCGGATTTCATGGTTGGGTAACCCAGGCTGTAGGAATAAAAGGTGATCTCGGTGGGATTATTGGGGTCAAGGTTTCCAGCCGACGCATTGATGCCGGAGGCGCTCCCGTTGCCTCCGGCTCCGGTACTGCCGCAGCCCGCCAGGGTCGTTCCCGCAACCGCCGCGGATAAAACAACCCCTAAAATTCCTTTAACAAATTTATTCATTTCAATACTCCTTTTCATTATGCCGCTTACGCGTTTTTCATCAGCTGTCCAAGTGCTTCCAGAGGAATGGGCTCTGTAACAGGCCGGTCATTCGGCGGATAAGTCAGGGTCTCGACCCGCATGGTCCGGTCTGTTACCGTGCAGAGGTTAAAGCCCGCCGCCGGGGTCATGTACATGCCCTTTTCGTTGACAGCCACGCCGAAGGCCGTGCTCTCAGCCGTGTAAGCCGGCACGCCGTAAAACGTGGTATTGATATTTTCATGGGTGTGCCCGCTCAGCAGTCCCAGGATATTTTTTCCTCTGATAATTTCGCCGAGCCGTTCAGAGCCCTCCACGCCAAAGGCGCTGACCCGCTCATCCGCCCATTCGTCAAAGGCCGGATGGTGAAAAGCGATGATATGTCCGCGGGGCATTTCCTTTTCCAGTGCCCTTTCAAGGAATTCAAACTGCGCTTCGTCAAAGCGTCCGGAATGATGTGCAGCGTCACAGCCCACACTGGAATCCAGCACGATAAGCTGAAGCCCGTCAATTTCTTTTGCATAGTACACCGGTGACGTGTCAGGTGCGCTGTTTTCATAGCCCTCATGAAAGGCCGCCACCCGGTCATGATTTCCCAGAACCGGATAAACCGGTGTCCCGTCAAAATATTCATCCAGCAGCATTTTCAGGTAGCGGTATTCGTCGGAACCGCCCTCGTGAACCAGATCCCCGGTCAGAAGAACAAAATCCAGGTTACCGGCATTTTCTCTGAGCCAGGCAGAAATTCCCTCAAGAACCTCACAGGGCTTTTTTTCCATGTTGCTCACCATATCCTTAAACATCGAGTTACTGTAGTCCTTGAGAATATGCAGATCGGATAGATGCGCAAAAGTAATTGTATTCATTATTTTCTCCTTTTTAAATATTTATTGACTTGAATACTTGTTTTTCTACCGTAATTATTATATGATAATATCAAACTTACCGTATCGGACACCTGTAGTATACTACTCGTATTCGATATGAAATATCACAAACCCGTTAATTTAACGTTAATAATCGGTTAATGGAGAAAATTTATATGAAAATTCAAAACAGAGAAGAAGACGCCTACAGGCAGCTCAAGGAAAAAATCCTGGGCGGCGAACTGATCCCCGGCGATATCTTATCCGAGGCCTCCCTGTCCCAGCGGCTCGGCATGAGCCGGACGCCTGTGCGTTATGCCCTAAAGCAGCTGGAATATGAAGGCTTTATCACCTATCACAAAAACCGTGGAATCTCTATCCGGGAAACCTCCAGCCACGAAATGGTCGATATTTTGGAAATGATGATCCTGTTTGAACACTGCGCTGTCAAAAAAGTAAAAAAAGGCGAAACCATCTTTGATATTCCCGCCCTGAAGCGCCTTGGCGACGAAGCCCAGATACTCCGCAACGAACGCCAGTATGCGTCTTATATTGAGAAAACCCATCAATACAACAGCTGCTTTATCGCCAGCGCAGGCAACAGCCAGCTGACCGTGGTGTACCGTACCTCCTGGGAGCGCGTGATCAGCACGTCCATCTACAATAAAATGACCCATCCCACAGCCATTCAAAGGAAAACCCAGACCACTGCCGGCTTTATCCATCTGCTCACCCAGTCCATCGTTGATGAAGCCTACGATGATACAGAAAGACTGCTGGACGAATACTTTGATTACGCCAGAAACCAGATTCTTTATTATGGGCAGATATAAAAAGACAGGCTTGAGAGCGTCTGCTTCAAGCCTGTCTTTTTTGATCCTCCGGAAATGAAACACGAATCGACAGTATATTCTGCTCAAGGCAGGCGTCCGCTGTGCCCCGCATTTTTTCCGCCAATAATTTTACAATATAAAGCCCCAGTCCGGTGCTCCCGTCATTTCTGGAATCATCCGCTGTGTAAAAACGCTCAAACAGCCGTTCCATGTCGGGCGGGGTATCTGGTTTTACTCCGTTGGCGACGGTCAGAATGGCTGTCCCATATTCTTCCTCAAGGGTGACGGTCATGCTTCCCACTGTGTATTTCAGCGCGTTGGACAAAAGATTCTGGACAATACGCCGAAGCGCTGTACCATCCCCCACCACATACAGACTTCTATGCCCGAGCCGGATATCCGGTCTGAGGGCGGCCGCCTCAAATCTCGGAATAAAATCCACCACCGCTTCTGAGACAATATTGGTAAAATTAACGGGTTCCTCCGCGAATTTCGTCTGGTTTGATTCCATGACGGAAAGCTCAAAAAAGCTTTCTACCAGCTCCCGCATGGCATTGGCCTTTTTCAAAATCACCGCTGCCTTCTCCTGCTGTTCCCCCTTCAAGCCACTGCGCTCAAGCATCTGAATATAGCCGATGATCGCTGTCAGCGGGGTCCTCAGGTCATGGGAAACACCCGCGATGGAATCTCGAAGCCGCTGCTCGTTTTTGCGCGTGTCAATGCGCAGCTGCTTCTGAAGCTCAAGATTCTCATTGATCTGAGCGGCCAGCTCATTTAACCTGTTATCCACTAATGTGAGACTGATTTTCTTTTCAGTCCGCCCGGCCGATAAACCTTCCAGCTGGCGGCTTATGCTCCTTATCTCCCGCCGCATAACCCCTGTCCGAACCGTTAATACCACTACCGCTATGGTCAAAATCACAATGATTCCCAACATTGGCCTCACGCTTTCTTTTTTTCTTTATTTTATCTCTCTGTGAAAAAAGAAACAATAGGCTATGCAGAGAAATACCAAATTGTAGAAAATAGCCACCATCAGGATTTTCAGAATTTCTTCCAAAGTTACATTGACCAAAACTGAATACTGCTGCAATGTGAAAGGTAAATAGAATAGTGTTATTCCCTTTTGCGAAAGCACTGCAACAAGAATATACTGACCAAATAGTATCAACGCAGTAACGACTGCTGTAATTCCAGATTTTTGAAAGACAAATTTCAAAGCCAGAATAAAGTTAAAAATTGCACAGTTGATTAAAACCGTTAATATAACGATTCGTCCTATATATATTCCAATGGTATCTGAATGCACGCCCAAATATAATGGCATTCTGATCATTTCAATACAGATTCCTGATATTGGAAATAAGAACATTAAAATATTCATAAAAATCAAAAAAGAAACGACTTTTGCTGTAAAAATGCCTAATCGGCTATGTCCGGCGGTAAGGGCGGTTTTCGCTGAAGGGCCGTCTGTATCCTGTCCAGCGAAAAAAGCACCAATACTGCTGATTCCAATGTTCCAGATACCTGACATTAATAGTATTGTGCTAAAAACCCTTAATGCGTCAATTTTATCATTTCCTGCAATGCCCACCTGGTTTTCAAAAAATCCCAATGTTAGATACGACGCTGACAAAATCAGCAGCACTACCACATAAAAAAATTTATTGTGCAAAAGCTGATAAAACTCCACTTTAATTAAGTTAATCATTATATTACCTTATTTTATCTCTCTCTTTCTGAACACGCAATACCCTGCGCCCAAAAGCAAAGCCATAAAGCCCAGTGACAGCATCAAGATCAGGATAACCTGAGATGTTTCCAGAGGCGTAAGCACCGCTGCTCTGGCCATATAAGGCGGCAGCCACAGCGGCGCCAGGTTTCTTGACAGGAAAAATACCATTCCAAAGGCCTCCAAAATAATCATCAGCGTCGCACAGGCCGTCGTCTTGGCCGCATCCTGAAAGATGGCCATCAACAGGATGGAAACGCTGAAAACCGCGCAGTTTGCCAAAAATACCATCCCCGTGACTCTGAGGAGATATCCGGCAAAGGGCTCTGTAACCACGCCTTTGTCGAACCCATGCATCAGACCGGTGACAACGAGTCCAGCGAAAGGGTAAAGAAACATTACCACATTGACAGTCAGCAAAAATACCAGCGCTTTACAGAAATAAACCGAAGCGCGGCTGTGTCCCGCGGCTATGGCAAGCCCCAGCGTTTTGTCCCCGGCGCTCTGTCCGAGCATCAGAGCACTCATGGCCCCAGTGACAATGAGCCACATGGTAGAATCGTAGACCATTCCCCCAAAGACAGATAATCCATCGGCCATCGCTGTGCCAAAGGGACTCGTATCTCCTATGTACCCCGAGCACATCAGTGCGCCGAAAACAACACTGACTCCCGCCATCAGATAAAACAGTTTGTTACGGATAAGCTGATAAAACTCCATTTTGATTAAAGCAAACATCTTGTCATCTCCTCTATTTCAGCTCACGCTTTGAAAAAACCAGGCAGCCCAGACCCAGGAACACCGCCAGAAAAGCAAGATTGATGCCAGCCGCGGTCAGCCATTCCGGACTTCCCATGTCAAAAGACATTGCTGAAATCAGTTGGTTAACCGGCAGCACCCAGCGCAAACGCTCAGGCAGTCCAGCAGCAGATGCCACAAAAATATGCAGCAGCAATGAAAGAACTGCAAACAGCGTGGTCTTAGCCGAATCCCTGAAAATCACCAGAAACAGGAGCGGCGCGCAGTCAACCGCACAGCTGGCCAGAATGCAAATGACCGCTGTCCCGAAAAGGCTGTCAAACCCCGCCGGAGCCTGTCCGCTGCCCAGCGCACGCAAAAGCACAACAAGGCCGCCGGCAAGGACATAGGCTGCCATATCCATTAAAATGAGGATAAAATACGCAGCCGCTTTACTCATAAATATTGCCCGGCGGCTGTATCCTGCTTCCACCGCCAGACAAACCGTCTTTTCTGTGAAGCTCCTTCCCAGGTAAATAACGGCACAGACAGAAACGAGACCGCCCACAATAAAAGCTTCTGTCATCATCTGGGCAATGACCATTCCCCCGCTTTGTCCCGCAGCCATTACCGCTTTTACCGATTGGCTGTTCATTTCTGAAAAGCACATAAACAGGCCAAAAACCGCGCTGCCTGCCAGCAAGCCCCAAAACCACCGGGATTTCCTGAGCCGGTACCACTCCATTTTTAACAGATTAAGCATGGCGCACCTCTACTGTAAAGCCCGTCTGGCAAAGCAGAAAAACGCGCCGGCTCCCAACACCGCAATCCAGCCTGCGCCTGCTCCTGAAATCAGCCACAGCGACGCTGCCGGCAGTATCTCAGACAGGAGCAGCCGCTCCGCCGCCATGGGAATTACGTAATTCAAAAAGCTCAGCTTTGCCCCATAAAGATTTAAAACAAAGGTCAGAATCCCAAAAATAAACAGCGCGATACCAATGGTCTTTGCGACATCCCGGAATAAAAATCCTAAAAACAGGCCAAAAGCCATCGAAGCCGCGTTGAGCACCAGAACAATTCCGGCTGCCTTTATCAGATACAGGACAATCTCAGCGGACACAGGCCCACCAAAACCAAATGCCAGGCTGTGAAACAGAACGTTTAATACCGGAAAAGCCAACATCAGCACTTCGCAGCCGATAAAAAACACCGCGGCCTTGGCTAAAAAGACCTGAAGCCGGCTGTGGCCTGTCTCGATTCCATAAAAAATGGTTCCCTCGCCAAACTCACGTCCGATGAACAGCCCGGGAAACACGCATACCGGCAGAATCAATAAATTGGCGTTATGGAGCGCCGCTCCCATAACCTGCATTCCCGTAACGCTGTAGCCGTCAAAGCTGATGCAGCTTCCCAGAAACACCGTCACTGCCAGCACGGCGTAGAAGGTTTTATCCCGCCAGAGCTTGTACCATTCCAGCCGAAGCAGATCACCCATTTTTCCGTCCCCCGATGCTCTGCAGGAAATAATCCTCCAGACTGTCTCCCCGGACGCTGATGCCTGTCAGAAGCAATCCGCCCTGCGACAGGGCTGCCGATACGGCGCGTACCTCCTCCAGATGGTCGTAAAGCTTGATCGTCCCGTCCGGCATAACCTTATAATTATCGGTGTGCAGCGATTGCTCAATGACCGCGGCGGCTCTGGCCGTATCATCCACCTCTATGGCAATGTGCCGGCGGCACCGCTCATCCAGCTCCTCCTGTGTCAGCGCTTCGACAATATGCCCCTGGTCGATAATAATGAAATGGTCCACTGTCTGGTAGAGCTCGCTGAGAATGTGGCTTGAAATGAGCAGCGTGGTGCCGCGCTCTGTATTCAGACGTTTTAAAAGCTCCCGAATCTCCACAATCCCCACAGGGTCCAGCCCATTGATGGGCTCGTCAAGAATCAGAAATTCCGGATCGCTGATGAGGGCCATGGCAATGCCGAGCCGCTGCTTCATCCCCAGCGAAAAATGCCTTACGGTTTTCCGTCCGGTATCCGTAAGCCCCACCAGCTCCAGGGTTTTCTCCACCACCCGCTTGTCCGGAATTCCCCGCAGTATGCGCTGGGCCTCCATGTTCTGCCTGGCCGTCATCCCCTGGTACAGCGCTGGTGTTTCCACCAGACAGCCCATACGCTTTCTCCCTTCCCGCAGTCCTTTTTCTTCACGTTTTCCAAAGAGGGACAGCTCTCCAGCAGAAGGATAGGAAAGCCCGCACACCTGCCGGATAAAGGTTGTCTTTCCCGCGCCGTTCTGGCCGATTAATCCGTAGGTTTTCCCTTTCTCAATGGTCAGGCTCAAATGGTCAAGGGCTTTAAAGCTCCCATAGCTTTTACACAAATCTGTCGCTTTTAATACAATTTCATCCATCGGTATCACTCCTTTTCCTTGATGTCCTCATTCTACGCCGCAGGTTTAAAGAAGTTCTTAACCCATTTCTAAAGAAAACCTTAAATCAGTTCATCCGGTACCCCATGCCCCAGACCGTTTTGATATACTCTGTTTCCGGGTCAGCGGCTTTCAGTTTATTTCTGAGATTGCTCATGTGCACATTCAGGGTATTGTCCTCGCAGGCATACTCCTCATTCCAGACACTCTCAAAAAGGTTGGCCTTTGAAAAAACCTTGTGGGGATAGCGCATCAAAAGCTCCAGAATACTGTATTCCTTGGCGGTCAGCGGCAGCTCCTGGTCATGGACGATGGCCGTCTTTGACTCTGTATCCAGCGTCAGCTTCCCGACGCTCAGAACCTCTGGCGCGCTCTGGCTTTTTCTGCTGCCACAGCGCCTGAGAACTGCCTCTACCCGCACCAGTACCTCGTCCAGATCAAAGGGCTTGGTCAGGTAATCGTCTGCCCCCAGGTGGAAAAGATCAAGCTTGGTCTGTACCGTATCCTTGGCCGAGATGACAATGGCCGGCAAATCAGAGAAGTGCCTGAGCTCCTGCAGCACTGCGTCCCCGCTTTTATAGGGCAGCATCAAATCCAGTATCAACAGATCATAGCTTCCGCTTCTCAGTCTGGCGAGCCCTTCCATACCTGTGAATACTCCCTCTGCTGCGTAGCCCTTTGCGCTCAGCATCTCACACAGCATGCTGTTGATCTCCCGGTCGTCCTCGACCACTAAAATCTCCGTTCGCTCCATTTTTACACCGCCTTTATTTACAATGAATATATTCCTCTACCTGATCCCAGGGAACGTTAAAACCCGCGCCGTGAGAACAGAAAACCGAATCCGAGGTGTTCTCCACATCGTGCTTTTTGTCATAACCGATGCGCAGGATGACCGCCTCCGCATTATGGCAGGGCTCATAACCGGAAAAGGATACCCTGAGCAGTCCCCGGCCTTTGGTGAAGGACAGGAGCTCCTGACTGTAATTCATCATGGATGCCACCGGACAGAAACCGGTAATCACAGCCTGGTCACCCCATAGCTCGGGCGCTTCAAAACGCCCGGCCATTTTCTGGACATCCGACATAACGCGCCCCATGGCCTCTGACGGAACGTCGATCTCAAACCGGTAAACCGGCTCCAGCAAAATGGACTCTGCCTGCTCCAGCCCCTGGCGGATCGCGCGGTAAACTGCCTGCCTGAAATCGCCGCCCTCGGTATGCTTGAGATGGGCCCGCCCGTTAACCACAACGATACGCATATCTGTAATGGGCGATCCGGTCAGCACACCCCTGTGCTCGCGTTCAAACACATGGGTTTTTATCAGATTCTGATAATTGGCGTCCAGAATATCCACAGAGCATGCGCTGTCAAAAATAATGCCTGCACCCGGCGCGGCGGGCTCCAGCCTCAAATGTACCTCTGCGTAATGCCGAAGGGGCTCAAAATGACCGTAGCCAGTCACCGGAGCCGCGATGGTCTCCTTGTAGAGAATCTCACAGTCACCAAAACGGACCGCCAGTCCAAAGCGTTCTCTCACAATCTCCTCGAGCACCTCCAGCTGAATCGCGCCCATAATGTGGATATGTATTTCCTGAAGGCTTTCACTCCAGAGCACCTCCAGCATGGGGTCCTCGTCCTCCAGCTCCTTAAAGGCCTCAAGCACGGTTCTTACATTCAGGCCTTCATCATAGATGACCCTCGCTGTCAGCAGCGGCACAGTGGCGTAGTCGGCATGGTACCGGTTTTCACCTATGCCATCGCCAGGACGGGTGCCGCTGAGCCCTGTTACCGCACAGAGATCGCCGGGTGACGCTTCTGGCACCGTGATGTACCGTCCGCCGCTATAAATCCGGATTTCGTTGATTTTCTGCCGGACAGGTCTACCTTCCCTGTCCTCACCGGTCACCACTTCATCCTTGACCCGCAGCCTGCCCGCTGTCACCTTAACAAAGCTCAGCCTACTGCCCGCACTGTCATGAAGTATCTTATACACCTGCCCGCTGAAGGGCTGCTCTTCCGGGTTTTCTTCATTATGGAGCAGCTCTGTCATCGCTTTGATAAAGGGCTCAATTCCCGTATCGTTTAAGGCAGAACCAACAAAAACCGGAAAGATTTCTGTCTCTTTAAACAGCCGGCGCAGGGCTTTCTGCCAGACTTCGGGCTGGTATCCCTCATCCAGATAAACCTCAAGCAGGGCTTCATCTCTTTCCGCTACTGCCTCTGCCAGAGCGGTCTCCATGAGGCCCTCCTCGTAGTGCCCGGTAAACAACAGACAGTCCGAACTGCATTTTCTTTCCAGTGCTTTCATGACTCCGGGCACATCCGCACCTTCCCGGTCTGTTTTATTGATAAAAACCAGCGTGGGCACCCCATAGCGCCTCAGGAGTTTCCACAGCGTTTCGGTGTGGCTCTGAACTCCCTCCACGCCGGATACCACAATCACAGCCGCGTCCATCACCTGGATTGAGCGCTCGGTTTCCGATGAAAAATCCACATGCCCCGGGGTATCCACCAGATAAAAGGTATCTTCCCCGATTTCAAAGACTGCCTGATCCGAAAATATGGTAATGCCCCGCTCACGTTCGATGGGATGATGGTCCATAAAGGCGTCCTGGTGGTCCACGCGGCCAGGCTTCCTGATGGCCCGGGTGTGGTACAGCAGCTGTTCCGAAAAGGTCGTTTTTCCGGCGTCTACATGGGCCAGAATTCCTAGTACAAGCTTCATAAAATCTCCTGTAAAATCTGCTTTAGTGTGGGTCTATTATATCACTGGGACTTTGGACGCACAAACTAAAAAAGCTGCCCGAAGGCAGCTTAATGAAATTTATAGGTTGACGGCGTCTTAATCGAGTGGCGCTCTCGATGCAATCACGCAGGCTTTATCGCGGCTGGTAATTGCATATGAGAGAGGCTGTTCCAAACTGCGCCAGTATTTTTCTTTTTTATGATATCTGCTGTTCCTCCATGGGCTCAGTCATCAGTGTCGGGTCAAGGATTGTTTCCAGCTCTTCCTGGCTCAGCAGGCCCCTTTCCCTGACAATCTGAGAAACCAGCTTGCCGCTTAAGATCGATTCCTTGGCAATGTCTGAGGCTTCCTTATAACCGATATACGGGCAAAGGGCCGTAACTGTGACGATGCTGTGCTCAAGCAGCTCCTCACACCGGTCCTCGTTGGCGGTAATGCCGGTAATA
This sequence comes from Eubacterium sp. 1001713B170207_170306_E7, assembly GCF_015547515.1. Classification (NCBI taxonomy): domain Bacteria; kingdom Bacillati; phylum Bacillota; class Clostridia; order Eubacteriales; family Eubacteriaceae; genus Eubacterium; species Eubacterium sp. 1001713B170207_170306_E7. Next base: position 337,737 of record NZ_JADMVE010000005.1, on the reverse strand, counting down.
CAGTTGTCGATAAAAGTGGCAATGCCATTGGTCAGGGTCTCGATGGATTCAAAAAGGTTATAGAACAGCACAGGCTCAAAGGCGTTGAGCTCAAGCTGTCCGGCTTCGGCCGCCATGGTAATGGTCAGGTCATTGCCGATAACGTTAAAGGCCACCTGTGAAACCACCTCTGGTATAACCGGATTGATCTTGCCCGGCATAATGGACGAGCCGTTCTGCTTAGCCGGCAGGTTGATCTCCGCAAAACCGGTTTTAGGGCCGCTGGACAGCAGCCGGAAATCATTGGCCATTTTAGACAGGGTAACCGCCGCTGCCTTCAGCGCGCCGGAAACCGAAACAAAGGCGTCGAGGTTCTGGGTCGCGTCAATCAAATCCTCTGCCAGCACCATGTTGAAGCTTGTCGTCTTTTTCAGGTTCACGGGAATCCGCTTTAGATATTCCGGATTGGCGTTGATGGCCGTACCGATGGCAGTGCCGCCCATATTGACAATACAGAGCTCATTCTGGGTCTTTTTCAGCCGCAGGGTATCTCGGTCAATGGCGGAACGGTATGCATTAAAGGCCTGGCCCAAACGCATGGGAACCGCATCCTGAAGCTGGGTGCGCCCAACCTTTATAATATCATCAAACTCAATGGATTTCTGCTTTAAGGCTTCTCCCAGACGTTCCATCTGGAACAGCAGCTTCTGGGTGAGCTTGAGTCCCGTAATCTTGCCCGCGGTCGGGTACACGTCATTGGTGGACTGCGACATATTCACATGGTCATTGGGGTGGACAATGCTGTAATCTCCCTTTGTGCCGCCAAGCTTTTCAATGGCGATGTTTGCCACTACCTCGTTGGCGTTCATATTGGAGGAGGTTCCCGCGCCTCCCTGAATGGGATCGACGATGAACTGATCATGGTATTTTCCTGAAATCACGTCATTACACGCCGCGATGATGGCGTCAGCGATTTCTTTATCTAACTCACCGGTTTCATAATTCGTCATGGCCGCAGCTTTTTTAACCTGTACCAGGCTGACGATCAGGTCCGGATGGAGCTGCTTTCCGGTAATGTAAAAATTCTGTTTTGCCCTTAAGGTCTGTACACCGTAATAGGCGTCGACTGGAACTGGAAGCGCTCCAATCGAATCGTGTTCAATTCTTTCCTGCATTTTAACCCCTCTACAAAAAATGTATTTACTTTATGGACACATCATAACGCCGCACATCCTAAAAATCAATGTGCCCTAATAAAGTTTTACCTAAAAAATAACTGTTTTACAAGGTTGAAACCGATTTGTTACATTTATCTTTCAATGATTGGCGATTGTCTCTATTTCGAGGACAGTTTTGAAGATTATATCCAGGCTGGAGGTCCCAGATTAAAAATCTGCAACACCAGCCACAGCGATACTACAGGCAATAATCTTAACCTTTGTCAGCTTTATCCCTTTAATAATACGCTCCATAAGCATGAGAATAATCACCTTCCAGCTGACTTTAAACATGCTGCGGTCTTTTATTAAAATCCAGCTGCCGAAGAAAAGAAGCATAATCGTCGCCACCACAAATCTTGGGATGGAGCAGGCCTTAATCGTGAATTACTGCTCTGGCTACTTTATCCTGCCGGAACAGCTGAAGCACATGAATTATTTTAAGGTTAAATTTCTGAACCGATAAACCAAAACCAAAAGCCCCGCGGCGTTTAAGAAGCTTCTTAAACGCCGCGGGGCTTTTTCCGCTAAAACAGTTCAAAGGGACTGCTTCCGGTTTTATTCAGATCCTTCAGGTTTTTCACCGCACCGCAGACCATGCTGCGGACAGCCTCCTCAGTATAAAAGGCCATGTGCTGGGTCATGGTAACATGCGGAAACTGGCGGATATAGGCCATATCGCGATTGCTGATAATATCAACGGTATGATTGACATGATAGATGCCATCCTCATGCTCAATGACATCCAGACCCAGCGCGCCAAATTTTCTTTTTTCGATACCGTCAATCACATCTCCCACATCCATCAGGGATCCTCTGGCGCAGTTGATGAGCACCACGCCGTCCTTCATTTTCGCAATGCTTTCCCGGTTGATCATATGATAGGTGGTTTCCAGCAGTGGCGTGTGCAGAGTGATCACGTCGCTTTCAGCGTATAGGGTATCCAGCTCCACATATTTTGCCATATCGGCCACAGAGCCGTTTGGATAAGCGTCGTAAGCGAGAATCCGGCAGCCGAAGCCCTGCAGAATCTCGATGACTGTCCGGCCGATGCGTCCGGTTCCCACAACACCCACGGTCATGTTTTTGAGCTCGCGTCCCTCCAGCCCATCCAGCGAATAATCATTGACATTCCCCCGGAACATGGCCTGCTTATACTTTCTTAAGGACATGAGCATCAGCATGACGGTATACTCGGCAACGCCGGTCGGCGGGTAGCTGACATTACAGATTCGGATGCCCAGCTCCCTGGCGTATTCCAGATTAATGTGATTGTAGCCCACGGTGCGGGTACAGTAAAACCGAATTCCCGCGTCCCGCATAAGATTTAAAATCACACGGTCGATGCGGCTGTGTCCAAGGCTTGTCACGGCGGTGCAGCCCTCGGCAAAATCAAAGGTCTCCACATTCAACGGCCTGCTTGTAAAAACCAGCTCTACGCCATATTTTTCAGCAGCTTTCTTAAAATCCTCGATCTCGTCCTTTCGTACTTCAAAGGCAGCAATTTTCAGCATATTTTTCTCCTCGCTACAAAATTTCTTTTTAATAATGATATACCCAAAATCAAATTGCGGAATAAAATTTGGGGTTGTGGTATAATAAAACCACTTTTGTTTGGAGGTAACTTTATGGATCACAGCAGTAAACAGACCGTTTTAAAACAATACTTTGGCTACGACACCTTCCGGGAAGGACAGGAATTTCTCATCGACACGATCCTGTCCGGGCGGGATGCGGTGGGCGTCATGCCGACAGGCGCAGGAAAATCCATCTGCTTTCAGGTGCCTGCCCTGCTGATGGACGGTATGACACTGGTGGTCTCTCCCCTGATTTCCCTCATGAAAGACCAGGTCGGGGCCCTTACCCAGTCCGGTGTTCCCGCCGCCTTTATCAACAGCTCACTGAGCAGCGCTGAATACCGGGAGGTGCTCTCAGATATCCGCCAGGGCCTGTGTAAAATTCTCTACATTGCTCCGGAGCGCCTTTTGGCCGAGGGCTTTCTCAGCTTTATCCGCGAGCAGGATATTGCCATGCTCACAGTGGATGAAGCCCACTGCGTATCTCAGTGGGGTCAGGATTTCCGTCCCTCTTACCTTCAAATTGACCGTTTTGTCAAAAGTCTGGACCACCGTCCCATTCTCTCTGCCTTTACTGCCACCGCCACCGAGCAGGTGCGCCGCGATATTGTGGACCTTCTGGATTTGAAAGAACCCGAGGTGCTGGTGACAGGCTTTGACCGGAAAAACCTCTACTTTGAGGTTCAAAAGCCTGCTAAAAAGCTGGACACCCTCCTGGCTGTTCTGGCTGACCACCGGGATAAAAGCGGCATCATCTACTGCGCCACCCGCAAAAGCGTCGAGGAAGTCTGCGATAAAATCTGCGCTGCAGGTTATCCCGCAGTCTGCTATCACGCAGGCCTGCCCGACGCGGTGCGGAAGAAAAATCAGGATCTGTTCATCTATGATGAAAAGCCCATTGTAGTCGCCACAAACGCCTTTGGTATGGGCATTGACAAGTCCAACGTCTCCTTTGTGGTGCATTACAACATGCCTGGCGATATGGAAAGCTATTATCAGGAAGCCGGGCGGGCTGGCCGTGACGGCGAAGCCGCGGACTGTATCCTGCTGTACAGCGGACAGGATGTGCGGACTCAGCAGTTTTTTATCGAGAACGCTGGCCGGGAAAGCGGCGATCCCGAAACCGACGCGCTTTTAAAGCAGCGTGACCGCCAGCGGCTGAAGGACATGACCTTCTACTGCCATACCAACGACTGCCTAAGAGGCTATATGCTGAAATACTTTGGCGAAGAGGCTCCAGTCTGCTGCGACCACTGCGGAAACTGCCAGACCCAGTTTGAAATCCTGGACATCACCATTGAGGCCCAGAAGATTCTGTCCTGCATCAAGCGCACCGGGCAGCGCTTTGGCATTAAGGTGGTGGCGGATACCCTGCGCGGCAGTAAAAACCAGCGCATCCTCAGTCTCGGCTTTGATAAGCTCTCAACCTATAGCATCATGGCGGATGTCAGCGAAAAACGTATCCGGGATATCATCCATTACCTGGCGCTTGAGGGCTTTATCCACATCACCGATGACGAATACCCGGTCATGCGCTTTGGCCCCCGGGCCCGCGATGTGCTCTTCGGCGGCGAGCGCATTGAAATGAAGCTGCCAAAAGAAAAAGAACCTGCTCCCAAAACGGCCAGAGGCAAAACGAATGCCGCTGCCGAGACGCTGGAAAATCCCGGACTTTTCGAGCGCCTGCGCAGTCTGCGCGGTCAGCTTGCCGCCGAACAGAACGTTCCGGCCTATGTGGTCTTTTCAAACGCTGCTCTCACCGACATGTGCCGCCGCCTGCCGCGAAGCAACAGCGAATTTCTTGAGGTTTCCGGCGTGGGCAAAGCTAAGCTCGAGCGCTATGGCGAGGCCTTCCTCAATGAAATCCAGGACTGGCTTGAGGAACAGACACAATAAAAAGCAGGAGGCTGTACCGCGCAGCCCCCTGCTTTTTTCATATCTTACTGACCAGATTGTAGATACGCTCATATTCAAGCATCAGATTGTCATACACGCTCAAAAAAGCCTCGCAGCTGCTGTCCGCGTTTGCCATCACCGTATCGTAGCGGTCGATCACCAGATTACAGATTGCCGGACAGAGCTTTCCCTTTTCGCTCTGTTCCTCCAGCACCCCAATGATTTTTTCCTTTGGGAATGCCTCCTTGTAGCTTCTGCGCTGCCGCAGCGCGCTGAGCACATCGGCAATGGCTACGATTTTCTGGTTCTCACTCAGGTCGGCTTCCTTTAATCCTCTGTGGTAACCGGAGCCGTCCAGCTTTTCATGGTGCCGCACTGCGATCTCGCAGATATCGTCGGCCACAGCGCCTCTGAGAATATCCTCCGAAATCTGCACATGAGTTTTCATGATCTTCATGGCCTGTGGGCTCAGCTTTCCGGGATATTCCAGTATTTCAAGGGGAATGGCGATCTTACCCACATCGTGGAGCAGCGCACCGTAATAGACCCTCACCTTTTCCTCGGGCGTGTAGCCCAGAAGATTCGCGATTTCAACGCTGATTCCCACCGTGGTCACCGTGTGCGTAACCGTGTACTCACTCCTGAAGTCAATGGAATAGGCCAGCATCTGAAGATAAAGGTCGATGTCCTCTGGCGACAGCACCAGCCTGCTCTGAATCTCCGTGATTTCCCGCTCATAGCCGCCGCTGTTTATCTGATCAATGATGTGGTATTTCGCGTTGGCTTTTAAAAACATCTCCACATGTGCCGGATCAAACCGGCTGCCGGCGCCTTCGGTAATTTCTTCCAGATCAAAAACTCCGCCCCGGCCCTGCATGCTGATATCCACCCGGTCTGTCAGCTTGATCATCAGGGCGATGTCCTTAAAGGCGCTGTCAACCTTATCATAATGGTCATAATTCAGGTGATGAAACAGGATCGCCTCCGCCGGTTCCTTTAAAGGCGACAGGTACTTTAAAAAAAGATAGCCGTAAATTGAATGCTCCCAGACATTGTCTGCCTCAAACTTGACCATTTTGTCAATCTCGTCGGTTTTGTACGCACCGATATCATGAAAAACGCCAAGGTTAAAGATTTCAAGCGCTTCCTCCTCACTGTAGCGTTCACTGTCCCTGAGCATCTGGTACAGCATGTAGCCGACCCGCTCTCCGTGATTTACAAGGCGCTCATCCACCAGACCGAGGGTTTTTCTCACGATCTGAACCGCGTCCCCGCCCCGGATAATCTCTGTCTTCCCAATTTTTTTCATTCCTTTTCCCCTCGCAAAGTTTATGGTTCATTATCGCATAAAAGCTTTTTCTTTTCAATGCTGAAACAAAGCTGAAAGCCGGAGCTTCCCGGAGGGATTTCATTGTGGCAATATCCCGAGGGTGCTATAATGCATAGGTATAAACACAAAATATTAACCAGGAGGTGTACACAATGACACATCTTAAAAAGACGCTTACGCCTGAACAGGCCAAAAAACTTTTTAATATATTACAGGAACGTTTCATAAAAAATATGGACCGCCACAAAAATCTTGAATGGGAAAAGCTGCGCATAAAGCTGGAAGAACATCCGGAAAAGCTGTGGTCCCTCAATGCCATGGAGGAAACCGGCGGCGAGCCGGATGTCCTCGGCTACGACCACGAAACCGGCCGCTACATTTTTTATGACTGCTCAGAAGAAAGCCCGGCCGGCCGCAGAAAGCTCTGCTATGATCAGGAGGCGCTGGAGAGCAGAAAGGCAAATAAGCCGGCCGACAGCGCCGTGGCAGCCGCGGCCGCCATGGGTATTGAGCTGCTGACAGAAGCGCAGTACGCCGCATTACAGCAGAAAGGCGCATTTGACACTAAAACCTCCAGCTGGATTCTGACACCGGCGGAAATAAGAAAGCGCGGCGGCGCTCTGTTCTGCGACAGGCGTTATGACCATGTTTTTGTTTACCATAACGGCGCAGAATCCTATTATGCAGCCAGGGGCTTCCGGGGACGGCTAACCGTATAGCGCACCGCCCCAGTGCCGTGAATAGCTTCTAAAATAAAGTCTGCACCAGAAGCATATAAATGACGGTTCCGGCGCCAATGCTCAAAAGAGTATTTTTCTTCCATTTGTGAAGCGCTGCAATGCAGAGGATGGCGATCAGCTCAGGAAGGCCGTGGAAGCTGCTGCCAAAGGCATCCTTGAGACAGTAGACGACCAGCAGGCCGATCACCGCGTAGGGAAGCACGGTTCCCAGATACCGGATATAGGCCGGCGGAGTCTTGCCGTCAGGAAAAACCAGAAACGGCACCGCACGGGTTAATACAGTCCCGAATACAACGACCAGAATCGTGATGATACTTTGCGCGGTGGTCATCACAGGGCCTCCTTTTTTCTTTTTCTTCTCTCCCGGCTTAATGAAAAGCAGAGAATAATGGCCGCCATTGACGGCAGCATAAAGCTCTGGCTGCCGAAGAAAAGCAGGCAGACCAGCGAACAGCCAATCCCGACAAGGGCGGGCTGATGATTGTCGGTTTCCTCCCACTGGTTGATGAGCATAACCACAAACAGCGCCGTCATGACAAACTCGATCCCTTCCGTATCAAAGCGGATGATGTAGCCCAGAAGGCTGCCCAGCATTGCGCCTGACACCCAGTAAATATGGTTGAGCAGGGTCACAAAAAACATGAACCAGCCGCGGTCAATTCCCGGCGGCGGTGTTACTGTGCAGTTAATGGAAAAGGATTCATCGCACATCCCAAAGATCAGATAGAGTTTTTTCCAGCCGCAGTTCTTATATTTTTCCAGCATGGATAGGCCGTAAAACAGATGTCTGGCGTTTACCATAAGCGTCAGGAAAAAGGCATAAAGCGGATTAAAAGCTGACAGCAGCAGATTAACCGTGACAAATTCCATGGAGCCCGCAAAAATAAACAGGCTCATGAGCGTTGGATAAATGAATGAAAAACCCATGCTCCTCATCAGAAGCCCATAGGACATTCCCAGAAACAAAAACCCCACACAAATCGGTATGGTAAACGGCAGGGACGCCCTCAGTGCCTTTATCCTCATCCATCAATACCTCCTTTTATTTATCCTTGATTTTCCGTGAAAAATTGAATACAATAGCATTGTCAGCATAGCTTACAATCGTTCGGTATATCCGTCAATCGTCCTTTATATTATACGATCGTCCAATATATTTGTCAAATCAAAAAGGAGAATTCTATGGAATTAGGCAAAATCATTGCATTTAATCTCAGAGAGCTGCGAAATGAGCGCAATTTAAGCCTTGGCCAGCTCTCAAAAGAATCGGGTATCAGCAAAGCCATGCTCTCAGATATTGAAAAGGGCAGCAGCAACCCTACCATCAACACCATCTGGAAAATCGCCAACGGGCTGAAGGTACCGTACACAAGGCTGATCGAAGGCGTTGAAAAAGAGGCCGCGGTGATCCGAAGATCCGAGCCCGAGGCCCAGACCGGAGAAACCGGCGCGTACCGTGTCTACTGTTATTATAAAACCACCCCGGTACGAAACTTTGAGCTGTTTTACGTGGAGCTGGACGCCGGGGCCTCCAACAAATCCATCGGGCATTCCGAAAAGGCCCAGGAATATATTTACATTATCAATGGCGAGCTTGTCCTTGACACCGAAAGCGGCGATTACACGCTGCAGGAGGGAGATTCCATGGTTTTTGACTCCTCCATCAGCCACACCTATATCAACCGGCAGGACACGCTTTTAAGATTTATGGTCATTAACTATTATCCCCATTAGCTTTCACACTATGAGGGATCACTCATAATGCCCATGAAAAGCGGAATGCCGCTTTCATTATCCATGATAAAATAAGCATAGGGTGAATCCAGAACCAGCTCTACAGGCCCCTTCTGATCTTCCATCGGCAGCGCGGCCATTTCCATTTCCACCTCTGTGGCCGCGGCGGCTTCTGTTCCGCTTTCGTCCACCTTGACAGCCGATTTCTGGAGGACCTTTGACACAAACAGCGGAAAACCGTTCGTTGTCCCCATTTTAGAGAAGTCCGCCTGATTCTTATCAAAAATTATATCGAGTCCCATATCTGTGAGCAGATCGTTCATGTCAAGCTGATCATTCTGCTCAAATTTCGGCATGTACAGGTTCACCACCCGCGATTCGGATGTAGCCAGAGCATTATTGAGCGTGTCCTTCTCAAAGGCAGCGGCAAAATCATGGATATGCTGGCCGTCAGTTGGCCGAAGCGCGACAAAGGATTGCTTGCCGCCATTGTAAGACAGCTTTATGCCCTCGGCATTCTCTGTCTTAATATACTGCGTCCGATCCTTATAACTGTTCATAAAGGGAACCGTCACTGTTGTGCCGTTCTCTCTGTAGAAGGTTCTCTCTCCGGTGCTGCTTTCCTCAAACGGCCTGTCCCACACGCCGTTAAAATACAGCGCGTTGAACAAAAGCATGGCCTTGTCGCTTTCGGGCGCTTCATCCAGCATCTGCGGAATCATCCCGTTGGTTTTCTCCGATACCCAGCCGTTAATATCATCCGCAGACTCGCTCAGCACCGCTTCAAATATTTCCGCTTCATAATTTTCCCTGACAATACTGACAAACGGCTCCTTGGCTGAAAAGCTCTCATCGAGCCATATGGCGTTGGCGATATCCACCCTTCCCCCGTCTTCAGATTGCATCCTGAGCTTTGGAATCAACTGCGCACAGGCGGTGTTCAACTGTTCTACCGGCATGCCGAGCACCTGCTCAAAAGCCGCCTGTGTCGCTGCGTCTGAGCCGTTGGCTGTCATGGCCAGGGCGAGATAGGCCGACGCCGGTGAAATCAGAAGATTATCCTCCTCCGCTTCGGCAGTTTTGGCGTAAAGCTCAGCGGCGAAATGGCTGTATCCGCTGCCGCTGTTGATCAGAATATCCGGCACAGGCGCGGGCGTGGGGGCAGGCGTCGGCACAGCGCTCGGCCTTGTCTCTCCCGCTTCTGTTTTTTCCTTTTCCGTACAGGCGGTAAACATTCCCAGCGCCATCACGACAGCAAGAATAAGGGCGATTCTTTTTTTCATTTTACTTCTCCTTTGCGTAAAGCCTTTTGCTCATTATACATGATTACTGCCAATAAAAAAAGCAGATCCCCTTCTTTCAGGTCATCTGCTTCGGGCTACAGGCGCAGCCCCTTTATATCCTTAATCCGTGACAAAATAACATTACAGCTCATCTCCCGGATACCCGGCAGGGCGTAGATCACGCGACTCAAAAAATCATCCATCTCCTCGTTGCCTGCGGCGACCGCATGGACGTGGAGCTTGCTTTTGCCCGACACCTGGTAAATCTGGGTGACCAGATCATTTTGATCCAGAAGCGCCACCACCTCTGTAAACCTGGAGGGCTCCATTTCGAGCTCAAAATAACAGGAGATGGCCCCGCTGATCTTCTGAGGATTGATGATCGTTGTGTATTCCTCAATGATTCCCCGCTCCTCAAGGGCACTGATTCTGGCCTTAACGGCCACCCGGGACAGACCAACCGCTTCACCGATATCTGAATAGGACATGCGCGCGTTCTTAATGAGCAGATTCACAATCTGCTGGTCTGTTTCATCTAATCCGCTTAAAAACATGATGCTTCTCCTTTTTGAACAGTTTATTTTATCTTACCGCGTTTCACAGCAAAAGGCAAGGCTTTCTTTCCGAAAGTTTTTCTTTGACTTTTTGCTGTTAAAGAAATATAATATCTACAAATAGTAAGTTTTATATTCCGAATCGAAAGGATATTTTATTATGCAAAGAGACCTCACCACCGGAAGCGTCACCAAGGGGATGCTTTTATTCGCCGGTCCCATGATTCTCGGCAACCTGCTCCAGCAGCTTTATAATGTGGCGGATACGCTCATCGTCGGCCAATTTCTCGGCGCGGGGCCGCTGGCGGCGGTAGGCTCCTCCTTTACCCTCATGGTCTTTTTAACCTCCATTATTCTTGGCCTTTGCATGGGCAGCAGCGTTGTTTTTTCCATGCTCTACGGCGCAAAGCGTGAGAATGATCTGAAAACCAGCTTCTTTATCGCTTTTGTGTTCATCGCTGCCGTTACCCTTGTCATCAATGCTCTGGCCTTTGCCCTTATCGACCCGCTGCTGGGGGCACTGCAGATTCCCGCCGCCATTCTGGAGGATACCCGCGCCTACCTGCTCATCATCTTCGGCGGCATTGGCTTTACCTTTATCTACAATTATTTCGCCTCGCTGCTCCGGGGCATTGGCAACTCTGTGGTGCCGCTGGTCTTTCTGGCTGTCTCGGCAATTTTAAACATTGTGCTTGATCTTGTTCTGATCCTGCGCTTTAATATGGGGGGTTCCGGCGCGGCGCTGGCGACCATAACGGCCCAGGGCGTCTCAGCGGCCTCCATCGGTGTCTACAGCTTCTTGAAAATTCCGCTGCTCCGCCTGAACCGTACGCACCTGCGGTTCAACCGTGCCATTGTGCAGGATGTGGTACAGTACTCTCTGCTCACCTGTGTCCAGCAGTCCATCATGAATTTTGGCATTCTCATGATCCAGGGACTGGTTAACAGCTTTGGCGTACCGGTCATGGCGGCCTTTGCCGCCGCGGTAAAAATCGACTCCTTTGCCTACATGCCGGTACAAGATTTCGGCAATGCCTTTTCAACCTATATTGCCCAGAATTACGGCGCCGGAAAGGCCGACCGTATCCAGAAGGGTATCCGCTGTGCAATACTGGCGGCCCTGGTGTTCTGCATTTTTATCTCTGTCATTGTTTTCTTTTTCGGCAGCGCTCTGATGCTGATTTTTGTCAGGCCAGAGGAAGCCGAAATCATCGCCATCGGCACCGGCTATCTTAAAATCGAAGGCGCCTGCTACTGCGGCATCGGCTGTCTTTTCCTGCTCTACGGCCTGTACCGCGGCATTGGCCGCCCCGGCATCTCCGTGGTGCTGACAGTAATCTCCCTCGGCACACGGGTAGCGCTGGCCTACCTTCTGGCTCCGCTTCCCGCCATTGGCCTCCTGGGTATCTGGTGGGCGATTCCCATCGGCTGGTTTTTAGCCGACATTACCGGACTGCTCTACTGGCGATTCCGGCACAGGCGGCTCATGCCAAAATGCCAATAAAGTTTATCCTGAAGAATATTAAGCATTCTCCGGCACTCTCAAGACAGTGCACTATTTGATGAAGCAGAGTTGGTGTATCGTTTTTTACCAGCTTTTTATTTTGAAGCATAAAAAGGGAGCTCCCGTTCCAGTAGATTATTTTTCTACTTTTGCGGCAGTTCCCTATTTTGCGTTAGCGCTAAAATTGAAATAGGTGGAACGATACCAGGTTTCACTGCTGGCAATAAGGCTTCCCTTGCGGTTGGTGTAGGCGTGACGGGTACAAATGAGAATGCTGTTTTGTGGCAGACGCAAATGAGAAGTGATAAAAGCCGGGGCCCTTCGCCCTTCGATGTATAATTTTTTTTCCACGTTATGGAGAAAAACAGAATCGGCGAAAAGCTTCACAATACGTTGGTTATTGCTCTCAGAAGGCGCGTGCCGGGGTTTTTTTCTTAAAAAGAAGCTGCTGCATTGGAAGGCGGCGGGAATTCCCGAAGAAAAATACAAATACTCACAGTTAAAGGCCCAGGGGGCCGGACTTTCCGCCATCGATACGAAGGTCTGGGACAGCAGTTTTCTTTCGTTAAAACGAATGTCGTAATCCACCTCGTCAAAATGGAGAAGGTAGTCATTTTTTTCAGGACGGCTGATAAAATAACCAACCCGATAAACATTTTTAAGGTAAGACTCATCACAAAGCGTTTTGAGGGCCTTGCGCAGCGTCGATTTGCTCACCTGGTAATCGGCCATGAGGGTGATCTCAGAGGGCAGCTTGTCGCCGGGACGGTAGACTTGGGTTTGGATTTTATGTTTGATGTCGTTGACCAATTTTCTGTAGAGGGGCTGTTCCATCTTTTACCTCCGCAAACTTTCCATGGATAATTCACAGTGCATCTGCAATGACGTGATGGCAAAGTACCGGAGCGACCAGGCCAGCGGCTCATCCTCGTCATCGTTGATAAAGGTTTCAATAAGGCAAACAGGCGTATTTTCCGGGAGATTGAGATCTGAAACCTCTGGTGGACCGGTTTCCGTAACACCACAGGTGATTTTTTTAGAAATATCGTATAACGCCGTGTTCTGACCCAGGATATCCGTAAGAACAGCGCTTTGGAGGGTGTCTTCATCGATGACCATACCGCTAAAGTAGGGGAAAAAGTTTTCCTCGTAAGCTACACAGGTTTCCCCGGAATAAAACAGGCGCTTGATGGCCACCACATAGCGATCGCCGGGAACCCTCAAATTGTAGGAGATATCCACGTTGGGCAAGATCAAATCCACAGAAACCAGCTTTCCGCTGGTAATTTTCATTTTAAAAAGATTTTTTTCGTCGTAGGTCCAGGCATAAAGGTTGCGCCGTTTTTGGTTGACAAAGTATCCTTTGCTGGGAACTGCGTAGATGTAGCCCTCATCGGCCAGGCGGATGAGAGCTTTGCGGACCGTCACCCGGGCGGTTTGAAACTGCTTGCCAAGGGAGTTTTCCGAGGGAAGCATCTCGCCCACCATAAAGGCTCCGCTTTCAATGGCATCCCGAAGTTTTAAATAAATTTGATTATGCAGCGTTTCCATATTAAACCACCTAAATGCACCATGACTGGCAAATTTCCACACCCTGTTTGATGTCTGCGGCAAAGGCGTCTGCACCTGTATAGGTACAGGCATCCGCCGTGACGGGGTACCCGCCGATAAGAAACTTCACCCGACTACGTTCACCGCTTTTTTCAAAAAGGCGGATGACAGCGCTCATCTGCTGGATAGATTGGGTGAGAATACCGCTGAGGGCGATGATGTCAGCTTGGGTTTGGCAATATTGGTTTAAAAATACCTCCGGTGCAACGTCGACGCCCAAATCGATGACATGAAAGCCTGAAGACTGAGCTAAATCCATAAAAAGCTCCTTGCCAATGTCGTGCATATCGTTTTTGACAGTGCCCAACAGGATCGTATACCTTTTTGAGAGAGTGGTGCCACCGGAACTGGTCTTCATCTCTTTAAGCTTAAGGACATCTTTAAAAATCAGTCCAGCCATGATGAGATCAGCCAAGTAGTAATGCTTTTGCTGGTATAACTCGCCCACTTGGACGATCCCCTCTTGGATGCGTTCGATAATTTCGATGGGTGATACGCCTTCACTGCGAAGAAAGCAGACGATTTCCAGAGTTTTTTTGTCATTGAGGGCAATGATGGCGTCGATGAGTGGATCTTGCATAAGGGTGCCTCCAAAAAGTTCTGTATGATTGAAAGGGGTAAAGCCAGTGACCAGCCTTACCCCTTTTGAGTATGTTTTTAATTATATCACAGAAAATTTTGCTTTACCAGTTACAAAAATTTTCATTTAGGCCATGAGGATCGTATAAACAAATTCATTGACAAAAGCTTCGATATCATCCGGATCAGTGAGACCCAGAAATTCAGTGGCAACACGTTCAATGACAGGACGGTTTAATGTTTTTTCTTCCATATTAATTAATCTCCTTGTTTATTTATAAATGCCGTATTCGTTGGCAAAATCGAGGGCAGCTTTTAAATTTTCTTTCTTGGCGTCGATAGGGAAAGTCAGCGGAGTGGATGGTCCAAGCATATAACCGCCGCCGGGCGCCAGATCGTCGATGAGTTTTTTAACCATGTCGATACAATCCTGTTCGGTGCCGTGGTAGAGGGTGTTGGTATCAAGGCCGCCAACGATGGACATGGTGTTGCCAAGTTTTTCTTTGACAAGTTTTAAGTCCTTCATTTCGAAGATGCCCGCGATATTGGTCTTTGGTAATTCTTGGAGAAATTCAAAAAGATGGCCGTAATCTACTTCAAATTCAAAGAGAATGTTGTGACCCATGGCAACGATACCTTCAGTAAGTTTTTTGAAGGAAGGCCAGTAAACTTTTTCAAAATCTTTTGGTGTCAGGAAGGTAGGGAGGTGCATGGGGCAGAAGAAGGCTTTATGAGGCAGAACCTTTTTTGTGGCTGCGTATTTAAGAATACCGTCAACCATGGCTAAACCCGCATCCCGTACTTCTTCCGGACGCTTTTTAATGTCCCGTACGATACCGCGGAAATCACGCAGCAAGTCAAAAATGATGTCTACAGGATTAAAGTAAAGCTGGGCATCCTGGAGAACAACAATTCCAGCTTCTTCTTCAAATTTTGCACAATAGGCGCCGTAGGTCATATTGCTCTTCATCATACCGACGATTTTCTGGTATTTTTCTTCGTCATCGTTGCCTGCCAGGGTTTTGTAACGACGTGGATAGATTTCTTCAAGAAGGTAGTTGAAAGGATCTTTTATGAATCCAGGATAATCCTCGGGCTCCATAATCGTCACATTTTCAGGATTGATTTGTTTGATAAATTCTTCATTGACAACGTGAACACTGCCGCCCAAAGCTTCAATACAAGGAGAAAGCACCAGGTTCTGCGGTGTGTAGGGATAATAGGTACAATCGTAATTCAAATCAGCAGCCACCTTTTTTGAAATGTCCATAGCTTTGTCATAATCTGTAACATCGGTGGGTTTGAGGCCGAGGTAAAAGGGCGAATAGGCTTCGGCAGCCAGGAAAATCGGCACCTTATCCGGAATTTCGCGTTTGAAAGTTTTTGCGACGCGTTCTTGACGTAACTTAAGTTGTTCTTGTGGATTGCTCATTGTGAGAGTCCCCTTTCAAAATAATTCTAATGTATTTAATTTTTAGTTCCTACTGGTAGATACTAAATATTAAATACATTATAAATTGTTTTTACGAAAATGTCAAGATAATTGTAAAAATGAAATTTTATTTGAAGAAAATGGAAAATTTATGACTAAAGATCGTTTGTACGATTTAATTAAATATAGAATATTACTGTTTTCTGAGCTGCAAAGGCGCAGAAATAAAAAAACACCGAACCGCAAAACAACGGTCCGGTGTTTTTATTTTTACAAAATAATATTCTGCTGCTTCCCTGCCATCCAGGTTTCAATATTTTTAAAAACAATATCTGCCCGGATTTTCATGGACTCTTTGCTGGCAAAGGCAATATGCGGCGTAATGATGGTATGCTTTGCCTTGAGCAACGGATGCTCTGCCGGGAAAGGGGGTTCCATTTCCAGAACGTCGATGCCGGCTCCGGCGATTTTACCGCTGTTCAGCGCATCGGCCAGTGCCTGTGAATCGACCACCGGGCCTCTGGCGGCATTGATCAGATAGGCGGTGGGTTTCATATAAGCGATGGTCTCCGCGTTGATCATCCCCCGCGACTGGTCTGTCAGCGGACAATGCAGGGTGACAATATCAGACTGCTCAAGCATTTCTTTTAAAGGCATATAGGTGATATAATCCGGCTTGTTCCTGCCGCTGCCAAAGCCATTGTAAGCAACGATATTACAGCCGAAGGCATGGCAGAGCTCAGCGGTACGGCTTCCGATGGCTCCAGTACCGATAATCCCAACGGTTTTTCCCTTGAGCTCACTGCCCACCAGGCCGTCCTTGGTTTTCCCATCACGGGCGCGGGCATCCATCTGCGGGACATTGCGCAGCAGGGAAAGCATCATTTCGATGGCCAGCTCAGCGACAGACTCATTAGAATAGCCGGAGGCGTTGCTGACAGCCACACCTTTTCTTTTAGCGGCCTCCAGGTCCACGTGGTCTACCCCGGTAAAGGCAACATCAATATATTTAAGGTGCTCGCAGGCCTCAATAACCTCACCCTTTAAAGGCATATTGGCAATCATTAAGATGTCTGCATCCCTGGCTTCCTGAATTTGAATTTCCGGATCGTCGTTTCGTTCATAGGCTTTAAAGCTGTGGCCCGCGTCGGCCAGGGGCTTTACCAGCGCCTCCAGCGTTTCGCTGTCAACCGCCAGAGATTCTAACAATACAATGTTCATGGTACTTCCTTCTTTCTGAATCAATTATTACTCATAGTGTACCCCTAAAAGCTGTAAAAATCAATGGCCTGACCACTTACATTCTGACAATTCCGCTCACACCCTCCAAAGCGCCGGAGAGCAGCTCGCACACCATGATATTTTCCTGGTGATCCTCCGGCAGATCAAGGGAACAGCGGATATTATAAAGAAAGGTCGGGCCAAAGCCAAATCGCCTGTAATAGGCCGGATCGCCCAGCAGGAAGACTGCTTTATACCCCATATTCCGCGCTTTTTCCTGTCCGGCGCGGATCATTGACGCGCCAATGCCCTGATCCCGGAAAGACCGCAGCACAGACACCGGGGCCAGCAGCAGGGCTTCAAAGCACCCGTTTTCCTGCTCGACGATGGTTTTGGTAAACATAACGTGCCCCACCAGATTCCCGTCCTCCTCAGCGACGAGGTCCAGCTCTGGTATATAGGCGTCGCTGTTCCAGAGCTTCTCTGCAAAATCCTGTTCAGTGCCGTCGGCAACCCGGGCTGTCGCAAAGGCGGTTTCGATCAGGTCATAGATCAGGGGATGGTCATCGGGGACGGCCTGACGTATTTTCATGGCGGTTCTCCTTCTCTGCTTGGTTTTTCTCATTATAGCAGGATTTCCGCCCGATTTCACTATATTTAAGGTTTTTACACAGGGGTACAGGCGAAGTGCCCCGGCGACACCTCGTGCCATACCGGCTGTGCCTCGGTTTTTTCTGGCCTGTACCCAGCATGGCTTTGCCGCTGCCCCATCCCGGGGTCAGGAACCGGAATGGCCTCAATGAGGCTTTGGGTATAGGGGTGCACCGGGTGGCTGAACAGCTCCTTTCCCGGCGCCAGCTCTACCAGCCTGCCATGGCGCATCACCCCGATCCGGTCACTGATGTACCGCACCATGGCCAGGTCATGGGCAATAAACAGACAGGTCAGTCCACGCTCCTCCTGCAGCTTTTTAAAGAGGTTTACGATCTGGGCCTGGATGGACACATCCAGAGAGGCGATGGGTTCATCCGCGATGATGAGCTGTGGGTTCAGGGCCAGCGCCCGGGCGATGCAGGCCCTCTGGAGCTGCCCGCCGGAAAATTCCGATGGGTAGCGGTCCATCACGCTGCTGCTGAGACCCGTGAGTGCCATGAGCGCTGCTGCCTTTTCACGAAGCTCCTTTTTATCAGCTTTTTCGCCGCGTATTCTAAAAGGCTCGGTAATGATCTCGCCGATGGTCATACGGGTATTGACAGCCGACGCCGCATCCTGAAAAATCATCTGCATTTCCCCGGTGATGCGTCTGCGGTTTTTCCGGTAGACCGATTTATCTGAAATTTCCAGTCCCTCAAAACAGACGGAGCCGCCGGTCAGCTCAAAAAGGTGCATCAGCGCTCTGCCGGTCGTCGATTTTCCGGAGCCGCTCTCGCCCACCAGGCCAAAGATTTCGCCTTTGAGAATATCAAAGGAAATGCCGTCCACTGCCCTGACGGTGGTGTGCTTATCCAGCCTGTAATATTTTCTGAGCTCCCGGACTTCTACCAGCTTTTTCCCGTTCATCCAAAAACCTCCTGCCTCTTAATGACCCGGCCGTTTTCCACGCTTACCGGCGGCTCAATCCTGGGCGCCCGCGGGTCGAGCAGCCAGGTTGCAGCGTAATGTGTCCCGGATATTTTAAACATGGGGGGCGCTTCCTCATAGTCGATGGCCAGCGCGTAGGGGTTGCGCGGCGCAAAGGCGTCACCCCTGGGCGGATTGATCAAATCCGGCGGCGTGCCGGGGATGGGGTTCAGGGTTTCCTCATCGCCGTCGGTGGACGGCAGCGATGACAGCAGTCCCCAGGTATAGGGGTGACGCGGATCATAAAAAATATCATCAACGGTCCCGAGCTCCACCAGTCTGCCGGCATACATCACCGCCACCCGGTCAGCCATCCTAGCCACCACTCCCAGGTCATGGGTGATAAACAGAATGGCCACCCCTGTCCGTTTCTGTATTTCCTTGAGCAGTTTCAATATCTGGGACTGGATGGTGACGTCCAGTGCGGTTGTCGGCTCGTCGGCAATCAGAATATCCGGGCCGCAGGCCAGCGCCATGGCGATGACACTTCTCTGAAGCATGCCCCCTGAAAATTGGTGGGGATACTGGTCAAAGCGCTTTTGAGCCATGTCGATGCCCACCTGCTCCATCAGCGAGACGGCCAGCTTTCTGGCCTCTGCCTTATCGAGCTTTTGATGTGCCCTGACCGCCTCCACAATCTGGCTGCCAATGGACATCGTCGGGTTTAAGGAGGATACAGGGTCTTGAAAGATCATGGCGATCTCCTTTCCCCGAACCGCCTCCAGTGCTTTTTCCGGCAGGCCCGTGAGTTCCCTGCCCTTAAAGAGGACTGCACCGCCGGCCACCCGTGCCCGCACCGGCAGAATCCCCAGAATGCTCTTGCAGAACACGGACTTCCCGCAGCCCGATTCTCCCACAATGGCCAGGGTTTCACCCGGCTTCAGCGTCAGGCTCACGTCCCGCACCGCGTGGACACAGCCCTGATCTGTGTCGATATTGACGGACAGGTTTTTAATATCCAGTAAGGTTGTCATCTTATGCTCCTCTTCGTGAAAAATGCAGAAAGGAGAACTGCGCCGCTGTTTCATGCGACTCAATTCTCCGCGTTCAATTTAATTCAAAGTCCAGTCCGCAATGTTCCAGAAAATACCGACACCGTGATGGCCTAAAATGGTGTCTGGCGTAATCCCCTGAATATTGGCCTTGGCAACGTAGATGGCGTCCACATAAGCGATGAAGGTATAAGGCATATCCTTTGTCAGCTCTTCCTGAAAAGCCTTGTAGTATTCCATTCTCTGCGCGTCATTGTCGGTTTCACGGGCTTTCTGAAGAAGGTCATCTACCTTCGGATTGGAGTATCCGCTGTAGTTTGAGCCTTTGTCTGTCCCGAATACCTTGTAGGTGTGGTCATCTGGATCAAAGGGGCTTCCCCAGCCGATGAGATAGGTTTCCTGTCCGGCCCAGTCGGTTTCGGCATTGACAGAAACCGTCGCGTCCACACCGATGTCCTTCAGGTTCTGCGCCGCGACATTGGCAATGTCCACACGCACCTGATCGCCCTCTGCGATGTTGATCTTGAAGGCCAGGCGGGTTCCGTTCTTTTCATAGACGCCGTCGCTGCCTTTTTTCCAGCCCGCTGCCTCCAGCATTTCCTGGGCTTTGGCCGGGTTGTAATCAAATTTTTCAATGTCCGGGTTGTTGTAAGGCCCTGCCTGAAGCGGCGAGTAAGCCAGCTGCCCTTCCCCTAGCAGCACCGAATCAATGATAGCCTGGCGGTCAATGGCGTAGCTCAGGGCGTTTGGCAGCTCTCGGTTGTTTTTAAACAGATCATTGTTAAAATTATACAGAATCCCGCGGTAGTCGGCTGTTTCCATATCGTAAATTTTAAATTCGTCATTGCCTTCAAACTGCTTGGCATCGTTCGGCGGTACCTGCGCCATGTCCAGCTCGCCGGATTTCAGCTGCATGGCGCGGGCTTTGGTGTCCCCGACAATTTTGAAGATCACTTTGCCGATTTTTGGGGCGCCTGCGTAATAATCATCAAATTTTTCCATGGTAATGCTCTGGCCTTCATCCCAGGAAACAAGCTTGTAAGGGCCGGTGCCGACGGGGTTGCGGTTAAAATCATTGGTAGCCAGGTCCTTGCCCTCCAGCAGGTGCGCCGGCAGAATACCGATGGTCAGGTAATCCAGCATTGCGACGTTGGGCGCTTTGAGGAAAATCTTGACTGTCTGATCGTCCGGCACTTCAATTTTCGTGATGTCCTCATAGTTTGATGCGATTTCTGAAGCATTGTCCGGATTCATGATGGCTTCCAGTGTAAACTTGACATCCTTCGCTGTGAATTTCTCACCGTCCTGCCATGTAATACCATCCCGGATGTGGAAGGTGTAGGCACTCTCCGCGGCGTTCCAGTCCCAGCTCTCTGCCATTCCCGGAACAACCTTGTCATTTTCATCGTGGGCGGTCAGGCCGGCGAACAGAAGCAGGTTGATTTCGCCGTGCTCATACAGCGCCGGGTTGATCGCGGTGTAATCCTGGCTGCCGTATACCAGCGTGTTGCCATCCTTTGCGTCTATGCCGGCTGTCTTATTGCCGCAGCCTGCAAATACTGCTGCTGTCATCACCAGGGCAACGCCCAGAGCCAGCAGCCTTTTCAATTTTTTCATTTCTTTCTCCTTTTATTTTTATAACAGCCTCTGCTGTTTTAAACTAAATTTCCCGCATACCGCGGTTGTTACGCTTGCGGATATAGTTTCCGATATCCGTAATGCAGACCAGTGTCACCACCAGGAAAAGCCCCGGTATCAGAATAATCCACCAGTCGTTTGATAAAAGCGCCTGATCGGCGTTTGACAGCATACTCCCCCAGGAAATAATCTCAACGGGAAGCCCGATGCCCAAAAAGCTCAGCGTCGCTTCTGTGCCGATCGCTGCGCCGATATTTGTGACCACCATGAACATAATGGACGATACAAAGTTTGGCAGCAGGTGCCAGCGCAGAATGTAGAAGAAACCGCCGTCCATGGTTTTTGCCGCCAGAATATAATCCGCGTTGCGGATCTGCCGGACCTCGCTACGCACAATTTTTGAGATGTTCATCCAGCTGGTGATGCCGATGACAAAGGCGATGGTCAGGGGACCAGTCTGGCCGATGATGGCCTGGATAAAAATGACGATCAGGATGGACGGAATACTCAAAATAATTTCCGTGAGCCGCATCATTCCATCGTCGATCCATTCGTTTGAAAGGCCGCTGATGCTGCCATAGACCACAGCGATGAGCGTGGAAAGCGCCGTTGCCGCCAGACCGATAAACAGGGAAATGCGCCCGCCGTACCAGATCATGGAAAAAACATCCCGGCCCATCATATCTGTGCCAAAATAAAACTGGCTGCCGGGCGGCGCCGCCCGGTTGGCCAAGTCCATGTAAGTGGGGTCATGGTTCATGACCGCCTCACAGAACACACAGCCCAAAACAATGGCCGCCAGCAGGCCAATGGCCATAAAGGGAACGCCCTTAAGACGTTTCAGCCGTCCTCTGGCAGATGGTACGGCCAACTGCTCCAGCGGCCTGTAGTCTGGACCAACCAGCTCAAAAGCGTTTTTTTTCACAGCAGCTCACCCCTTTCGTGCTTCATGCGCGGGTCAATCCTGTCATTGATGATCTGGGCGACCATGTTTGAAAACACCACCACCATACCGGTGAGCAGACACAGCACCATGAGCATGTTGTAGTCGTGGTACTTGGCGCTTTCAAAGCTCAGTGTTCCCAGCCCCGGATAAGAAAAGACCTTTTCCACCACATAGGTCCCGCCGATAATGTGCGGAACCGATATGGCCATAATACTGATAAAGGTCGGCATGATGTTGCGCAGACAATGCCGCCATACAATCTGCTTCCAGGACATTCCCTTTGTCTTACAGAGCAGCACATAGTCCTTGCGGATCTCCTCCAGCATCCGGTTGCGCACCATATATGTATAGTACCAGAGATGCCCCAGAACCATGACCGTCAGCGGGAGGATCAGGTGGACGGCGCGGCTCGCGATACTGCCCGCCTGCCCCATGGCGTAGGCCCCGCTGGAGGGCAGGAGCTCCAGATTGATGCTGAACACCAGTATCAAAACCAAGGCCACCCAGAAGGAGGGAATACAATTGGTGATCGTCCCGATCTTGCAGATCACCCGGTCCACGGGCGAATCCTCATGCATGGCGCAGAACACGCCCAGAAGCAGTGCCAGCGCAAATGTCAGAATATAGGACAATCCGCCTAAAATCAGCGTGTTCGCCCAGACGCCCTCAATAACGCCCATGACATCCTGCTTGTACTTAAAGGAAATTCCAAAGTCTCCATGAAAGGCGTCCTCGACCCAGATGCCGTACTGGGCCCAGATCGGCTCGTTCAATCCCAGCTTTTCCCTGGCCTTCTCCTGCTGCTCAACGCTCATGCGCTCAACACTCTCGCCGTAGTATGCCCGAAGCGGGTCCCCCGGCGACAGACGCGCCATATAAAACACAATCAGCGACAGCAAAAAGATTACCAGAACAAACTGCAGTATCTTTTTTAGAAAATAAACCAGATTGTTTCTTAATCGCACTCCAATACCCACTCCCCCGTTCCGTAAAAAGCAAACAAAAAAGCCATGAAAACCGTCCGCGCCTTCAGCGCAAAACGAACCTTCATGGCTCTGTTATCTTTATTAATTGATTTGCACGGTTAATATACCATGAAAAATATTCAGTGTCAACAAGTATATACAGGCAAGGGTTATTTTTTTGAAAACGTCCTCTTGATTTGCCACAGCGCCGGATTTTCAAGAAGGATTTGAGAGGATTCAGAAAAATATTGGTGTTTTGGCGCTGTGGCTTCTATACAAACTCCCCTGAGGGACAGTACAGGCTTTATTCCGGCACGACCATTTTATAGCCGTTAATGGTGCCGATGCACACCGGCATCTGGTAAACCTCGCCGATACACTCGCAGGTCATAACCTCCTGCCCGCCGTAAGCGTGGACACTGCCGTCCTTTAAAAACAGAAAACGGTCGCAGTAGCGCAGAGCCATATTCAAATCATGGATAACGATAATCACAGCGATGTTTCTAGAATGGCAGATCTTCTGCACCAGTTCGAGCACCTCCAGCTGGTTTTTTAAATCCAGACTGCTGGTCGGCTCGTCGAGCAGCAGAACCTCAGGCTCCTGGGCCAGCGCCCGGGCGATCATCACCTTCTGCAGCTCCCCGCCGCTCAGCTCGTCCAGATAGCGGACCGCGAACTTTTCAAGGTGCATCTGGCTGATCACGCCGGATACAACAGCCTCGTCCTCCCGGGTGACACCCCATTTGATAAAGGGAATTCTGCCCAGCATCACCGCCTCAAACACTGTGACCCGGCTGTTGTCATTCTGCTGCGCCACAAAGGCCATGTGCCGGGCAATCTCCCCCTGCTTCATGGCAGTGATCTCCAGCCCATTCACACAAACCACCCCGCCGCCCGGCGACAGGATGCGGTTCAGGCATTTCAGCATTGTGCTTTTTCCCGCCCCGTTATTGCCGAGAATGGCAATACAGTGCCCGTCCTCCACATCAAATGAAATTTGATCAATAATTTTTCGGTTGGGTGTATAACCAAATACAAGATCCCTGACCTGTATCATCGTTTTGTGCCTCCCTTGAATAAAAGATACAGAAACAGCGGCGCGCCGAGAAATGAGGTGATGGCGCCGATGGGTAAGATGACCGGCGCGATGATCACCCGTGCCAGCACGTCGCCCAGGAGCAGCAGCACCGCCCCGGCCATGGCTGAGGCTGGCAGCAGCCAGCAGTAATTATTGCCTAAAAACCGCCGCATAATGTGCGGCGCAACCAGCCCGATAAAATTAATAATCCCGATGAAGGATACGATCACCGCCGCGGTCAAAGCGCAGACCAGCATATTGATAATCCTGGACCGGGCCACATTGACGCCAAGGCTGGCGGCTGTCTGCTCACCGCTCTCCATGGCGTTGTAATGCCAGCGGTTAAGCAGAAAATAGATCAGGGTGATGAGCACCACGATTGCGATGATCTGTACTTCTTTCCAGCCTGTTCGCCCCAGATCGCCGAAAGTCCAGAAAACCACAGAGGCCAGCTGGACATCATCGGCAAAATACTGGAGCAGCGTCGTTGCCCCGGTAAACATGGCGCTGAGCGCCACGCCACAGAGCACCATGGCTTCCGGCGTAATCCTGCGGAAACGGGAGAGCACCAGAATCACAACCGAAGCGCTGATGCTGCCGCCAAAGGCGCAGATGGTAATGAGATAGGGATGATTAAAGCTCATGCTGGCCGCAGTGCTGCCCTGCACGCCAGCTCCCAGAACGATGATGGCAAAGGCTGCGCCAAAGCCCGCGCCCTGCGAGATCCCCAGGGTTGTGGTGTCTGCCAGAGGGTTCTTGAGTATTCCCTGAAGCACTGCTCCGGTGACGCCGAGACCTACACCACTCAGCACCGCTGTCATAATCCGCGGCAGCCGGATATTCCACATGACCATGTTGTTCTGCCTGGTCGACTGTCCGCCGATCGCCCTTAGAATATCACCCATGTTTAAATCCGAGGAGCCTGCTCTCAGTGAAAACAGCATCGCCAGCGCCAGAAGTATTCCTAAAAGCGCCAAAACCATGATATTCCTCTTTTTAAGGGCCTGATAATCCTTAAGCTCTGTTTTCTCCGCTCCGGTCATCTTTATTATTCTCCCAGTGTGATTGGTCTGAAATTAAGCCCGGCGTCTTTAAGCTTCTGGCTGTAGGGCACGCCCAGCATCTTTTCTGTGATCTCATCGGTTTTTTTCGTAATGTCCACATCCGCAAAGGCTTCCGGATAAACCACAGTTCCCACATAATAGGCGTTCGCCAGAGCCAGCTCGGTATTTGTCCCGTTAAAACGGTAGGCCACCTGGGAATATACCTTTTTGTCCTGCACTGCCCTCAGTTCATTGTAAAAATCCGGTCTCACCGTGTAATCGTCATTGACCAGCTTCAGATTACCCGCGTCTAAAAACAGATAATCCGCATTCCATTTAAGAATCTGCTCGAGATCAACGTCAAAAGCGCCCTTCTTGCCGGTTTCATCCGCTACGTTTGTAATACCGATCGCTGAAAACGGCGGATAGCCCGCCTCAGTCCCTTCAATGCCGTGGGCTCCTTTGAAGGACACGGCGCCGCAGTAGGCTGTTGGTATTTTGTCCTGCGGAATATCCCTGGTGCGGCTCTTCAAATCCTCAGCCACTGATTTCATATAGCCGACCACTTCCTGGCTGCGCTCCTGTTTTCCCAATACGTCGCCTACCAGATTCAGCGCGTCATAAATCTCATCGTCAAAAACCTTATCGGTGACCGGCATGGTGACAACCGGTATCCCGGTTTTAGTCTGCAGGTCATCAGCGGCCTTGCCGTCGTTGGAGGTAATGATCACATCCGGCGCGGCTTTCATGAGCTCTTCCTCATAAGGTGTTCCGCTGTCTCCAATGACGGGCAGCTTCTTAAGGTCTTCCTGATACGCGTAGCTGGCCGCCTTGGTGACCGGCACGTCCAGGTCATTCTGCTCTACACCGGCCAGCTGGTCCACGCCGCCGTCATACAGAATATAACGCAGCGCGCCCACGCCAAGGGGCGCTACCTTTTTAACCTCGGCGGGGATGGTGACCACGCGTCCCGCCGCGTCAGTAATTTCACGTGTGCTGGCTGTGCCGCCGCTCTCGGTGTTTCCGCCGCTGCATCCCGCCAAAAGCAGGGCGGTTAATAAAACAGCGGCCACTGCCTGTCCCAGTCTCTTTTTCACTTTCATTGCTTACCTCTCCTTGTCTACCAGCCTCTGTTGTAGGGCTTAAAGCAGTCCTCACAGACTTTCCGGCCCTCCTGCAAATGGATTTTATGTTCCGGTGCGCCCTCGCCGCAGATATCACAGTAAATGGTGTTAAAGATCCGTGCCTTTTCCGGCAGATCAAAATCCGGTACCGAAAATTCAAAAATTTCCTCCACTGGCGCATCCAGAAGGTAGTACATATAAGCCTCCCTGTCCAGCTCATGGTTTTTAGGTTTCATACACAGCCGCACCTTTTCCCCGGTCGTCCGGTTAAAAAACGAGAAGGCCTGCTTGCCGGTTCCCCGGTATAAAAGATTCCCTTTTCCCATCGTACAGCTGAGAATGGCCTGAACCGCGTCGACACCGCAGGCGTCGTTCTCGGTGACACAGACAATTTCCTCGTCCTCCGACTGGCCAATTCCCAGCTTTAAAACCGCCGCTTCACTTGCCTTGACCCCAATGGCCAGTCCCGGACAGGCGTGCCCGTGAAAAGCCACTGCTTTTTCCCATAATTCTTGATTCATTTTTTCCTCCAGTTTTAATGGTTCTGTTTAAACGCGCGCATCAAACTTTTCCACAGACTTATGAATCACACCATTCTCCAGAATGCTCGCTTCAAAAAACAAAAAACGGAAGGCTCCACAGAGCTTTCCGCTATGTTCAGACTGGTTCATCCAGTCTTGTATATACATGTAATCCATTTACTTAAATCATACAGGATTCCTGACAAATTGTCAAGCCATGATTTTTTTGTCTCTCAGCTTAAAACTAAAAAAGCCGGTGACGCGTTTGCGCACCAGCCTATTTTTACTCAACCGGATCATGGCTTAAAAGGTACAGCGTCAGGATTTCCTGGGCGTACTTGGCCTTTTCAGGCGTGCAGCGTTCCAGAAGCTCTAAAAGCTCTGTGTATTTGACGCCCTTGTACTCTCTCGGGCCATATAAGATAGCGTCCGGTGACATTTTCAGAACATTACAGAACCGGTTCAGGCTTTTTAATGAGAAGCCCTTTGTGCCCAGCTCAATGTCAGCCAGAAAAGTGGGCGTAATACTGATTTTACGGGCCAGCTCATCCCGCGACATGTTTAAGAACGTGCGTTGTTTTCGTATCCGCTGGCCAATCTCTTTGTGATTGAGTTCGATCATATGATTCCTCTCCCTTTATTTTTATTTTCCCTATAAAACATTATATACTCTTACCGGATCGTTTGCAAGCGTTTATTATTTATCATACTTTTATTTAAACTAATTTTTAGGTATTTTATTTTAGTAATAAAAAACGGCGGCAGCAGCCGTCGTTTTTCATCGGGTATCCAATCTCTCTATTAAAATGAGTACGTCTGCTCCACCAGGCACTCAATTCAACCAACTTTATTGAATCCTATTTCACTTTACTTACTTCTTTTTTTTATATTATAAACATTTTTTTTGAAAAATTCAATATTATATTCAAAAAATTTGATTTTCATTATGCCACTCTGTTGCTTTGATTGAAGATATTTTTCCTTATACATCAAAAAAGCAGGCTCAATGCCTGCTTTTAGTGTCTATTCATATTTACCATAGGTTTTTGCGACTTCAACCATTGTTTTCGCGTGCTCAAAATCCATCTGCGCCGGATATTCGCAGCCTGTGGCCAGTACAAAGCCGCCGTCTTTTTTATAAGTGTCGATCTGTTCCCTGCACTGCTTAATCAAGTCTTCCTTGCTGGTGACCATGAGCTCACCCGGGTCAATATGCCCCAGAAGCGTGGTCTGGTGGCCGTATTTTTCCTTGAGCTCTTCCATGCTTTCGCAGTCATCTGGCAAATACAGGAAGGAGATCAGCTCAGGGTGCATCCGCTTGATCTGAACGTCGAAATAGATACCGTCGCCGCAGTTGTGGATCATCACCATTCTGCCGGCGTCATGTACCAGCTGTGCCAGTTCTTCGATGTATGGTCCTTCAAAATCATCCCACATTTCCTTGCGCATAATCGTCTTGGAGGAAAAAAGGGTATCAAACATAACCGCATCCGCTCCGGCCTCGATTAATGCCGTGCAGTATTCTTTGAGGGTATCGGTGATCGCTCTCAGCGCTTTGTGTACTTTTTCAGGATGCATGATCAGATCCATAAACATATAATCATGGCCCCGGAGCATGCCGAGAATTCCCAACGGACCAAAAACAAAGGCTACCACCGGCTTGGTTTCTCCTCTGGCGTCCACAAGCATTTTGGTCATACGGATCATCTCACTCATGCGCGGTGTTTCTCTCGGGTTGATCACCGGCAGTGTCTCATAGTCATTTTCAGATTTCAAAAAGAAGTCATTGTGGTCCGGGCAGGCTGCCTGATCCTCATAATAGATCATCTTCATTCCCCAGTCTGCCGCCTCCACAGATAAATCCACCAGGGTGCAGATACAGTCCACGTCCAGCAGATCCGTGGCTTTGATAATGGATTCCGCACACTTATCCGCATCCTTTGTCCATTCTTCGTAATTACAGCCAATGGTCTGACGCGACGCACTGTTGATCAGCGGATAAACCGGCACATGGTCTGCTTCCTTATGCTGAAGTGTCAGTGTCATTCTTTCTCTTGAGTTCATTCTCACATTTCTCCTTAATTCTTTTGTTTTTCAGAAATAAAAGCTTTCGTCCTTATGAGATTATTATAATCCCAGCGCTCTTTTAAGTATTGTTTTTAAATCGGTATTTTTGTAAAAAAGCAAGCGATTTCACCACACGATGCCACATGTTCTTTTCAGAAAAAACACAATTTTGGTAATCTTTTATGCTTTTTTGCACTCTTTTAGCCGATTTTACTTAAAGCTTTTATTCGTTTTCAAAATATGCTATTCTAAGCTCAAAGAAAAGGAGAATACCATGAACACTTTACCGAAGCTCTTTCTTTTTTCAGGCTTTCTGGGCTCGGGGAAAACCACCCTGCTCAACCACACTGCCCACTATCTGACTGAA
Source organism: Eubacterium sp. 1001713B170207_170306_E7 (assembly GCF_015547515.1). Classification (NCBI taxonomy): domain Bacteria; kingdom Bacillati; phylum Bacillota; class Clostridia; order Eubacteriales; family Eubacteriaceae; genus Eubacterium; species Eubacterium sp. 1001713B170207_170306_E7. The sequence continues at coordinate 308,719 of NZ_JADMVE010000005.1, read as the reverse complement.
AAGGGATTTAAAATTGCCATGATTATCAACGAGGCCGGAGAAACCGGCATCGATAACCTGTATATGAAGAAAAAAGGCTATGCGGTCAGGGAGCTCTTCGGCGGCTGCATCTGCTGTACGCTGGCACAAAATCTAAAGGAAATGGTTCTGGACTTAAACGAGCACTTCAGTCTCGACGCCATTCTCATGGAGCCTTCCGGCACCGCCAGTCCCAAAGCGTTATATAAACCGCTGTGCCAGGCCGGCTATGCCCAAGAAGCCATCCACCACATTTCTATTCTGGACCCTCTGAGGACCGAAATGTTCCTCGCCATTCTGGAGCCGCTCCTCGCAGAATCCCTGCCCCTTGCGGAAGGTATTGTCCAGAATAAAATCGATGCCGCCACCCTTGAGATGCTGGCCTTTTCCGATGAAGTCCGGAACCGCTTTAACCCGGCTGCCCCGGTATACCGTATGAATTTGCTGGATGGCCTCTCTTCGGGGTATTGCAGTTATCTGGACGAGGTGCTCTCACCGGACGCACCTTCCTGAAGCACCGCCGGAAAACGCATGTTGGGATAGACCCGCTTCATCAGGGGATCAGGATATTTGTGGTCAAACAGAACGGCCACGGCGTTTGACGCGGGCACTGCCCTTGCCCTTTCGGACCATCTTGCCACCGCGAGGCCGGAAACGGCCATGTTGACAGCCATAAAAATTATCAGGATCCAGGTCAGGCGCACGCCGGTCTTTTTGGGGATTCGCTCAACACCCTTTGACAGCAGAGGATAAAAGACCTGTATCCATAGAAGGCCGAGCACGCCCCAGAAAAAGGCAAACATGAGATTGGTCCGGCCGTTAAGATTCATGAACGTACCGCTGTATTCCCAGGACAATGTGCCAAAGCTCATCTCCTGCACCAGGCTGCAGAGGTACTCGACCGCTCCGCCCAGCAGCATACTGCCCAAAAAGATCCATATACGTCCCTTTTTAGAAAGCCGCTGAAGCCCCAGTGTCAGTGCCACAGCCCCAAAACCGTACACAGGATTAAAAGGACCGTAGAGAACCCCGCTGCGGCTTTCAATACAGGAACGTGTCCAGCAGCACCAGAGAGTTTCCACAATAACGCCCAGAACGCAGCCCAGCAGGAAAATCCAGAACAGCTTGTAAAGGCACAGCCCTTGCGCAAAACCGTTCTTATCCACTTCTTCCGAAGCGGTCCAATCTTTAAAAGTTCGCTTTAATGTCTGGATCATTGTCCCGGCCTCCCTTGTTTTATAGCTTTATTGTACGCGCAAAAAATAAAGAAAGGCCTACCTAATTTCTTAAGAATTATTAAATTAATCTTTAAGCATAAAAAAACCGCTGCTTTCACCGGCAGCGGTTTAAAAGGTTACAAAAACTTCCGTATCTCCCTGAGCACAACCTCCATCTCCAGAGGCTTTGCCAGATGGCCGTTCATTCCGGCCTCCCGTGTCGCTTTGACATCCTCCGTAAAGGCATTGGCGGTCATGGCCAGAATGGGAATCGCAGCAGCATCCGGCCGGTCCAGCTTCCGTATCGTCCGTGTGGCTTCCAGCCCGTCCATCACTGGCATCCGCACATCCATCAGGATCATATCATAATAGCCCTCGGCTGAACCTGCAAAGCGGCGGACCGCGCTTTCTCCGTCCTCCTCGCTTTCAATCTCAAAACCCTCCATCCCGAAAAGAATTTCAGCAATTTCCATATTCAAGGGGTTATCCTCTACGATCAAAAGCCGCTTTCCCTCAAAGCTGCCCAGTGGTTTTTCAGGCTCCTCTGTCTTTTTTTCTTCGGCGGAGGCTTCCGGCCAGTTTCCATCATCCTCTACAAAAGGCAGCTCGACGGTAAAACAGCTTCCCCTGCCCGGTTCACTGGAAATAGAGATGCTCCCGCCCATCAGGTGTACGAGGTTCCGGGCAATGGAAAGCCCCAGGCCAGTGCCCTCCTGTCCCTTTTCGCCCGTGTTTCCATCCTGCTTAAAGGGCTCGTATATATGATTCAGAAATTCCTCAGACATGCCGATCCCGTTGTCCTCAACCTCAAACCGGATCACACTCTTCTTGCCCTTTTTCCGGTCCTCATTGATACGCAGGGTAATTTTGCCGCCCTCAGGCGTATATTTCACCGCGTTGCTGAGCAGGTTCATCAACACCTGATTAAGCCGAAGGCTGTCGCCATAATACTCTGTCTCCATATGGGCCGGCAAGAGCACGCTAAACCGCTGATTCTTTTCCCTGGCCTGCGCATCAATGATGGCTTCCATTTCCCGGACCAGCGCGTACAGGTCAAAGGACTCACGGTTGATGGTCATTTTTCCGCTCTCAATCTTTGACATATCCAAGATATCATTGATTAAAGAAAGCAGGAAGCCGGCTGAAGTCTGGATTTTATGAATACAGTCCTCGGTTCTGGCCAGATCGCCGATATTGGCTTCGGCTATGGACGCCATGCCGATAATGGCGTTCATGGGCGTCCGGATATCGTGGGACATTCTGGACAGAAAATCAGATTTGGCATTGTTGGCCTGCTCTGCCAGGTTCAGAGCATCCAGAAGCGCGTTGCGCTTTCGTTCCTCCTCCCTTCGCACATCGTCCACATCGCGGAAGGTCAGCACCATGGTCCGCTCCTCGCCGGCCGCGCTTGTCACCAGAACGCCGATCATCTCCGTCCAGCGGTAAATGCCGTCCGGTGTCAGCCGCCGCATTTCCCGGACAATGATCTTTTCTCCGTCAGCGACGCTTTTCCGGATACATGCAAGCGAAAAGGCCTCCCGGAACATCTCCCGGTCGTCGGGATGTATCAGGGCATTGCAGTACGCGATATTCTGGGAATCAAAATCGCCCTGCACCGGAAACTCTGGAAAGGAGTTGTCGAACTTTGCGGTTGTGTAGGTGCCGTCCTCAAGATCAAGGAGCATGCACTCGCCAAAAAGAGTGGTAACGCCTGCATTAAAGGCTTCCCATTCCTGCTCCAGCCGTTTCCGGCTGTCAATTTGAGAGAGCATCAGGATTGCCTTTCCGCTGTCTGAGGTGTCCCCGGCATGAAGCAGCATCACGTTCATCCAGTGGTAAACATTGTCCTCATCCTTCTGTCTGAGCTCAAGCTGCAGCTCCCGTTTGCCATCCGCAAAGACCCTGAGCGCGTTTTCCCGGTCAAAGGTTTCTCTCAAAACGCCGCTGTAGAAGGGGTGCGTGAACCGGACTCCCAGCTCAAGCAGATCATCGTAGCGGCCGTACTCAGCCTCAGGAAGCCAGCAGCGCTCGTTATAGCCAATGATCTCGTAGGTGTTGCGGCATAAATCAACGGAAATGATCAGCCCGTAAACCTTGAGCGCCGCTGCGGCGAGATGGTTTCTTCTTTCCTCTGCCCTGCGCTCTGTTTCGGTTAAAACATGTGGCGTCACTGAGACCAGCACCGCCGGAATTTTGTCCTCCCACATCATTTTCGAGGCGGAAATATCCACCACTTCACCGAAGGGGTCATCGTAATTGATGGTGTTGTTCCGGTCTTTGCCCTCAAGGCCCGGGAGAGGACAGTTGCCGCAGGTACCGGCCCACAGCTCATGACAAACCGATCCGACTCTGGCGTTTGGTGTAACTTCCTTCACCCGGTCGTTAAAATATAATATCCGATGATCATCCTGACGAATCACATAGATTGCTGTTCCACCCAGATTATTGAGAATGGATTCAATGGTATTTTGTGTCATGCTGCTCCCCTCCTTTTTAACGGATCGGACTTTTTCAAAATATTTTATGCTTATTATGATCTATTATAAGCATATTATCAAGAATTTACAAGCATTCAACGCTTTCTTAATAGGACTGTAAAATAAAAAACAGCGGCTTTTTATAAACCGCTGTTTTACTTCAGGTCTGTTTTAAAAGAGCCTGCACCTGGCTCTGCTTCTGGAAAAGCGCACATCCGCCGTCATGCTCGCCGCCCACCAGAGCCTCCTGCTGCAGGCTGGCGAAAAACGGGGAGTCCAGCACCTCCAGCAGGGTGTGCTGCTTTAGGCTTCTGTCCGAATAGGGCGAAAACGGACAGGCCTCCGCCGCGCCATAGGCATTGATGTGGAAAAAACCCCGTCCGGCCGCCAGACAGCCGCCCATATGCTTTTCATCACCTGGAAAGGAGAGAAAAATTATCCCCGGCCATGTCTCCCTGAGAGCCGTCTGCCGCTGCTCCAAAACCATCCGCTCCGCTTCCGACGGCGCCAGCGAGGCACTGCTCTCCTCCACTGGCACATACTCCACAAAGAAAGCAATACGGCAGCCCTGTCTGTCGAGATTGCTGATAAAGGCGTCGCCGGTAACCGTATGAAGATTTTCCCTGGTGACTGTAATGGAAACGCCAAAGAGTATCCCTCTTTTCCTGAGACGCTCCATAACTGCCTGAACCGCCCGATGAGTCCCTTCGCCGCGTCGGCCGTCGGTCTGTGCTCTGTCGCCTTCAATGCTGATAACCGGTATTAGATGACGGTTTCCGGCAAAAAAATCCGCAGTGGCCTCGTCAATCAGCAAGCCATTGGTAAAAACCGGAAAGACCAGCTCTCTTACCTGGGCGGCCGCCTCCAGTACATCACGCCGCGTAAGCGGCTCGCCTCCTGCCAGAAGATTGAAGGAAACCCCCAGCGCGGCCGCTTCTTTAAATATGTTCTGCCATTCTGCCGCGGTCAACGACCTGTCCTCACCGGAGCCGCAGATGCCGTTGGCCCGGGCATAACAGCCTTTACAGTGAAGATTGCATTCTGTGGCAATGCTGGAGATCAGAAAGGGCGGAATGTGGCGTCCCCGCAGCTCGGCGGCCTCGCGTTTTTTCATGGCCTGCGCAAGCCGGTCCCGAAGCTTCAGAATAAAGGCGGTCTCTCTGGGATTTCTGAGGGTTCCTCTGACAATACCCGCCGCCAGCTTTTCAATGGCGTTATTCATATAACGCGTAAGATCTTTATTCTGCTTCATGGATATTCTCCCGCACATCATAAAGCGCCGCGAACTGCCGGACATGCCTTTCCAATGTCAGCATCACTGCTTTCATATCTGTAACCCCGGGCTCAAACTGGTTGAAAATCATATAGATGGGGCCGTGGAACTGCATCGCGGCCATTCGGGGATCGGCCCTGACAAAATATCCGTTGTCAATCATCCAGGCAAAAAGCCGGGCCTGGTAATCAAGAGCGCCGTCAATAAACATTTTCTGGTAAATAGCCTGTACCCTCTTGTTATTAAAGCGCTCAATGGACAGCATCCTGAAAAACTTAAAAAAGTAGTCATCGCAGAGGTACTGCTCTACTGACGCCAGCACCATTTCGACCAGACCGTCAAGGGTTTTCATATAAGCCATATTCTCAATGACGTTTCCCTCAAGGTGTTTTGGCGAAGCAAACTTCCCGAAAAAATTATCGGCGCGGGTATCATAGGTCTCGACCAGCTCGTCAAAAATCGCCTGTTTGCCTTTATAGTGATTGTAAATGGAGCTCTCCTTTATACCGGCCGCCCGGGCAATATCCCGAACCGATACGGCGCTGTAGCCCTTTGAGCTGAACAGCGTCAGCGCTTCACTGGCAATCCTTTCCTTTGTGTTCATAATATTCTCCTCAATAAAAAACTAACGATCGTTCGTTTTTATTATACACGAACGATCGTTAGTCTGTCAACAGGCCTTAAGGATTATCATTCCCATCTGAAAAAGCGGATGGAAACGGCAATGCAGACCACTGCCAGAATCACCATTACCGCAATCGGCACCGCAGCGTTTTCGATGGGCAGACCCAGTGCGGCGTTTTTCATGAGCTTTACTCCCTGGGTCAGGGGCATGATATCCGCCGCGTGCTGAAGGGCTGGCGGCATAACCTCATAGGGCAGGGTTGCCCCGGAAAAAATCAGCATCGGAAAATATAAAACGGTGCACAGCAGGTTGGCTGTCTTCATGTTTCCCGCCACGCTGGCCACCAGCATTCCCAGGCTGTAGATGGAGACTGTGACCAGCAGAAAGGACAAGGCAAAATAAAGGAGCGAGCCGCCCTCCCAACTGCCGCCGAACATGCGGCATATCCCATAAACCAGAGCCATGGCGACAAGAGCGTAAACAAAATTGACCACCATCTGTACAAAGAGCAGCATGCCCGGGCTCACGGGTGTGACCTCAAAGCGCTTGAGTATCTTCCGGTGGCGGTAATCCGCCAGGGAAAGGGGCAGCCCCATCAGTCCGGTCGCACAGATGCCAATGCCCGAAAGCGCCCCAAAGGACTGCGCCATAAAGGAATACGCTGCCCCGTCAAAGGCCGGCTTTGCTCCATAGATAACGCCAATAATCACAGCAACGACAGCTGGTGAAAAAAGACCAAATAAAATTAGGTTCATGGCCCGGATGGAGAGCTTGAGCTCAATCCAGAACAAACTTTTAAACGCGCGCATCATCGTCACCTCCTGTAAACCAGAGATAAGCGTCCTCAAAGCAGCCGCAGGGGCTTTTGGCTGTTATCGCCTCTATTGTTCCGCAGATCTGGGTTTTCCCTCTTTTCAGAATCAAGGCCCGGTCGCACAAAACCTCCACTTCGTCCATAAAATGGGAGGTCAGCACAATGGTCAGCCCGTCCTTTTTCAATTCCTTCAGGTAATGCCAGACCTCCCGGCGGGCCCGGGTATCCAGTCCTGTGGTCAGCTCGTCCAGAAAGACCAGCTCAGGATTTGGGATCAAGGCCAGCAGCACGGAAAGGCGCTGGCGCTCTCCGCCGGACAGCTGGCTTACCTCCTGCTTCTCAAAGCCCTGGATGTCAAACACCTCAAGCAGCTTCTGCCAGTCTGCAGGCTGCCTGTAGAGAGCGGCTGTCATCCGGCAGACCTCGCCTACCCGTATTTTATCCTGATAGCCTGTCTCCTGAAACTGGACGCCGATGCTTTCAAAAAGTTGTTTTCTTTTTTCATAAGGGTTGATTCCCAGAACCCTTACCGTTCCGGCATTTGCTTTTTTTACGCCCAGCATACACTCGATGCTGGTGCTTTTTCCGGCGCCGTTTGGCCCCAGAAGTCCAAAGACCTCTCCCCGGGCCACGCTCAGGCTCAGGCCGTTTACAGCCGTTACGCCGCCGTAGTTTTTACTCAGGTTCTGCACCTGTAAAACTTCTTCCATTTTCGCACCTCCTTTTATCTCTGCCTGAAAATTATATGCCATAGGCGGTAAAAAGGCTTGACCGCACTTGCGAAAAAACAGTGTTATCCACAAAAACACAGAAAATCCTCCACATATCCACAGTTTTCGCCAACAAAAAAGCGGCCGAAGCCGCTTAATCAGCGTGATTTTCAGTTTTTCACTGCCCTTACCGGCCGTGCCTCTATGTATCCCCGGTAGCCCTGGGGCTCCAGTTGAAAGCGCGGGCCATCCTCATCTGCCCATTCAAAGCCGTAGAGCTCAGGTTCATAGCCGTCAATTACCGCTTTGATGTCCTTAACCGCCTGATAAAATTTTTCATCCTCGAAAGGCTCTCCCTGAAAGACCATCATTTTGCAGGGCGGCAGTTCTATTAAATCGAACCCTTCGGCCACTGGGCCGTCATAATCCACAGGAAGCTCTACCCCCTGTGCATAACGTCCGGTATCCGCCGGACGAAAACGCTTGGGCATCCACAGCCCTACCGGCTCGTACAGGGCTTCCTTGACGCTGCACAGCACACCCCAGATATCACAGCCGACCTCCTCACAATAGGCAAAGTACTCTCCGGCTGATTTTGCCCACTTCACCATCAGCTTGCGGGCCGGCCTCTCAATAACCTGAACAAAAACCGTGTCGACCTGTTTTTCATAAATTTTCATGCGTTCCTCTCCTTCCTTCATGGTGAGATACCAGTCCTTTACCGGGTCTGGCATAAACAACTTGATCGGCGGAGGATTTTTGCTGTAGCGCCGGGGTGTAATGCCAAAGGCCTTTGAAAAAGCACGGGTGAAGCCCTCATGGCTGTCAAAGACAAAATCCAGAGCCACGTCCACCACCCTCACCTTTTCTTCGTCCCGCAGCTTGAGGGCTGCCTGGCTCAGGCGCAGGGCGCGGATATAGTCAAAGGGCGGCTTTCCTGTCAGCTCCTTAAAAATCCTGGAGCAGTGAAATGGCGAATAGCCCGCACAGTCTGCCAGCTCCTTCAGCGTAATGGTTTCTGTCATGTGCTTTTTGATATAGTCCTGCATTCTCTGAACCGCCAGCACCTTTTCTTCCCGTTTCATCAGCTCACCTCCGTTTTACCAGTATAGCCTTATCTCTCAGGAACGTCTTGACCGCATTTGCGAAAATTTTCAGCCGATTTCGAGGGTCAGCGGCATACCGATCACAATGGCCCTGGAATCCGGACCGTGCCCGACTTCCCGGGTTTTGGCAATGGGCATGGCCTCATTGCGGACGACCGCTTTTACCAGTTCTGCGATTTCCGGTTTTTCCTCTGCCTCCTCCATCTTCGTGAAGCTTCCCAGAATAATTCCGTTTATCTTGTCAAAAACCCCCATCTGACGATATTGATTGAGCAGTGAGACCATCCGGTCTGCGCCGCCGCTGTAGCTTTCGAGGAAAAGCAGCTTGTCTGAAAAATCCGGCAAATAGGGTGTGCCTGCCAGCTTGAGAAAGCATCGGATATTGCCCCCGACCACAACACCCTCCATACGGCTGCCCTGCAAAAACTCATAGTCGAAATCAAACAGGGACTGCCCGCCCTGGAACAGAGAGTCCTTAA
>NZ_JADMVE010000004.1:300000-477727 GCF_015547515.1 Eubacterium sp. 1001713B170207_170306_E7 | reverse complement strand
CCATTAGCTCAGTTGGTAGAGCATCTGACTTTTAATCAGGGTGTCGGGCGTTCAAGTCGCCCATGGGTCACCATTTTTTTATTTATTTTTAAATTAATGGAATCAAATATGGAATCATTGTAAGCTGATGTGGCTCAATTGGCAGAGCAGCTGATTTGTAATCAGCAGGTTGTAGGTTCAAGTCCTATCATCAGCTCCATTTTTATTTTGGGGAGATGCCCGAGTGGCTAAAGGGGGCGGACTGTAAATCCGTTGACGGAGTCTACGATGGTTCGAATCCATCTCTCCCCACCACTATACACACGATCGCAGGATCTTTTTTTTATTGCAAAAAATAACCCGTATCGTGACAATACGGGTTGAATATAAAATGGCCTCTCTTATTCAGAGAGGCCAGAAGTTATAATATCATTATCTACCGCCACAGGCTGTCCGGTTTGGATGTCTTGTGACAAAGCCGTTAATATCCTCTTTTGGGTTGTAAACAGTAAGAATCATTGTTCCTTCGTTCAGGTCTAATTTGTGTTCAGAATACTCGGGTAATTTTTCGATTTCCAAAACAGCTGCTTTCGCTTCATCAACATTGGTAAATTCTTCTAATGAAACGGTAGCAATGCCATCATCTGAATAATTCGCAGCTTCCATCTTTTTCAGCAAGGTTTTTGAAATATCATTTAACATAGTAACCACCTTTAATCCTTTCATCGATTACGTGACCTATTTTGATTATACGACAAGTTTGACGTCTTGTCCACAAGATGTCAAAAATTTACTACTAATCAAAATAGGCGGCTTAAATAAAGCCTCTGCTTTATCTTTATATGAAATTATACCCTAAGATTTCAATAAATAACAAAATGCGTGAAATACAGGTAAATTTCCTTTCGGGTGATTGACAAAATTGCGAAAAATGAGATACTATAATAAGGATTACAATGTGATTTTGGTAGATTATATTAGGAGATGTTAGAAATGGTAAATTTGACAATTGACAATCAGAAAGTGTGCGTTCCTGAGGGCACAACAATCCTCAACGCCGCTAAGGAAGTTGGGATTGATATTCCGACTTTGTGCTATTTTAAAGGCTTTGATCCTGAAGGAAGCTGCAGGATGTGCCTTGTTGAAGTAGTAGGAGCCAGAAGACTGGAAACAGCTTGTTCGACACCGGTAGGCGAAGGGATGGTCGTCTATACGAACAATGCGGTTGTCCGCAAAGCACGGCGCTTTGTTTTAAAGATGCTTTTTTCGGATCATACCTTTGACTGCTTTACCTGTTATAAATTTGGCACCTGCAAATTTGTTGAGCTCAATGGTAATTGCATCGAGTATGATGAAGTGAAAAGCTTTGGTCAATCGCTGGAAAAAGGACGACCGGTTGACGATTCAAGTCCTTTTTATACCTACGATCCCAATAAATGTATTTTATGTAATCGTTGTGTCAAGGTCTGTGAGCACCTTCAGTGCAACCATGTTTTGGCTAAATGCGACCGCGGTTATGAAACCAATATTAATCCTGTTTTTGATATGCTGCGCGGTGATAAGAAGTCGAATTGCGTAAACTGTGGAAACTGTATTGCCGAGTGTCCTACGGGAGCGCTGGCGCCTAAAAAGTTTATGCCTCTGCCGTATACAGAAACAGTGGAAACCATATGTCCTTATTGTGGGGTGGGCTGTACCTTGAAATTAAAGGTTCGGGACAACAAAATAACAGATGTTATGAGTGTTCCGGGCAATGTTAATAATAATCTTCTCTGTGTAAAGGGTCGTTTTGCCCATGACTTTGTATCCAGTGAGGATCGCCTGAAGACACCGCTTATTCGCAAAAACGGCGTTCTGGAGGAAGCGACTTGGGATGAAGCCTATGACTTGATCACACAGAAGTTGAAGGAAGCCGTCGCAGAAGGCCCGCAGGCTGTAGCCGGATTTTCTTCTGCCCGGTGTACAAATGAAGAGAACTATTTATTCCAGAAATTCATTCGTTCAGTCGGTAAGACTAACAATGTCGATCACTGTGCCCGTCTTTGCCATGCGTCCACTGTTGCGGGACTGGCCAAGTCCTTCGGGAGTGGGGCGATGACCAACAGCATCGAGGAGGTCGACGTGATGGATGTTATTCTCGTCAGCGGGTCAAACACCACCGAGACGCATCCGGTCATCGGCGCAAAGATTAAGCAGCGTGTGCAGAAGGGCGCTGCGCTGATCGTAGCAGAGCCGCGTAAAATTGAGCTGGCAAAATATGCCGATGTCTACCTCCAGATCAGGCCTGGTACCAATGTTGCCTTGTTTAATGGCCTGATGAAAGCAATTCTGGACGAGCATCTGGAGGACCGTGATTTTATTAATGAACGAACCGAAAATTTTGATGCGTTTGAAGAATATTTGAATACCATAACGGTGGAAGAGTGTGCTGAAATATGCGGCGTGGACCCTGATGAAATGCGTAAGGCAGCACGTTTATACGCGACCAGGGATAAAGGCGGCATTTTCTACTCGATGGGTGTAACCCAGCATGCTACCGGTACCGATGGGGTTATGAGCACAGCGAACCTGGCCATGATGACAGGCAAAATCGGCCGTGAAGGCTGCGGCGTCAATCCGCTTCGCGGTCAGAATAATGTCCAGGGAGCCTGTGATATGGGCGCTTTGCCAGGAGATTTCACCGGTTATCAGAAGACGAATAATCCAGACGTACTCGCAAAATTTGAACAGGCCTGGGGAACAGAACTGCCGACAAATGCCGGCCATACGATTACAGAAATTGTGGATGATGTCGATAAAAATATTGTGAAGTTCCTGTATATCATGGGTGAAAATCCACTGGTTTCGGACCCGAACACAAACCACGTGAAGGAAGCCTTTAAAAAGGCAAACTTTATCGTGCTCCAGGATATTTTCCTTACCGAAACGTCTGAATACGCGGATGTTGTTCTGCCGGCAATGGTTTATGCCGAAAAGGACGGCACGTTTACCAACACCGAACGCCGGATACAGCTGCTTCGCAAAGCGGTGAAAGCACCTGGTGTCGCCAAAGAGGACTGGCGGATTATCTGTGAGCTTGCCGAACGTATGGGGGCTAAGGGATTCGATTTTAACAGCTCGGCTGAAATTATGGATGAGATCGCCTCTGTCACCCCGAGCTACGCCGGTGTCTCACATGAGCGTCTGGAGCGTGGCGACCGTATTCAGTGGCCTTGCCCGAATAAAGAGTCGGAGGGAACAAAGTTCCTGCACAAAGGCCAGTTCACGCGTGGGAAAGGGATGTTCAATGTTGCGCACTACATCGCGCCGGAGGATCAGCCGGATGAGGCCTATCCGATGATTTTGATGACCGGACGTATTCTGCAGCACTATCATACCCGTACAATGACCAAACGGACGGCTGGAATCCAACAGATCGTCGGAGATCCTTTCTTTGAGATTAATCCAAAAACAGCTGAAGAAAATGGGTTTGAGGAGGGACAGTTTATTCAGGTAACTTCCCCGAGAGGTTCTGTAACCGCAAAGGCTGTTTATAATAACGGAATTCAGGAAAATACGCTGTTTATGCCATTCCATTATGGTGATAAGGGCGCCAACTGTCTGACCGGCGGCAAGGTTGACCCCATTGCCAAGATTCCGCCATTTAAGGTTTGCAAGGTCTTTTTGGAAGAAGCAAAATAAAGAGGTGCTCCCTTCATCATGTTTGGTGGTGGAGGGAGTGTTTTCATATTCTGGGAGAAAGACAATGAAAAAGTATAAGACCGCCGCAATCCTGGCTGGGGGAAAGAGCACCAGAATGGGAAAGGATAAAAAAAACCTGGTTATTTCAGGTGAGGCGCTGCTGCAGTCCATTGTAGACCAGCTGGCCGTTTTGTTTGACGAAATAATCATTGTCGGCTGCAAAAAGGATGAAATTAATAAAATCCATGGCATTACGGGCGTATATCCGGATGCTCTGGATGTTTCGGCTTCCTTAACTGGAATTTACACGGCTCTGCTGTACAGCCAGTCAAGCTGTGTTTACGTCACGGCCTGCGATATGCCCAATTATGACCTGGCGTTCATACGCCATATGATGGCGCTCCTGGAGGAAAATCCTGAGAAAAAGGGCTGTGTTACACGCTATAAGGAATGGATAGAGCCTTTTAACGCCTTTTATTCAAGAGACTTACTGCCCTCGGCAGAGGAATTTCTGAAAAGCGGAAGAAAGAGTGTTTTTCATTATTTAAGCCGGGAAAATATTTATTACATAGCAGAGAAGGAAGCACGGATTTACACGCCGGATTGGAGCCTTTTCTGCAATTTAAACACCCCTGGAGATTTAACAAAGCATTTAAAAGGAGTCAGCGATGTCAGTGAAATTGGAAGAAATTGTAAGGATCACTCCAGAAGGCGCCAAAAGGGTTTTTGACCCAATGGTCGAGGAGTATCCGGTTACGCTCTACCTGAATGGCCAGAAAATGATCGCATTGATGAGCACACCTCAGGATTTGAAAGAGCTGGGAATCGGTTTTTTTTATCTGAAGAGGCTTATAAAAGATATTCGGCAGATATACAGAGTAGAGGTGGAGCGAAGCACCTCCCGGACAGGGGCGATTGTCTCCATCGACAGCCACGAGAGGACAGCTAAATTAAAAGATTTTTTTGAATTGTCTGAGGAGAGTATTCTTTCAAGAAATGAAGCAGAACAGACCGATGCTCTTGATGCGGATTTTCAAGCAGTATTGAAACGATACGGTTTGACACAGCAGGGGCTTTTTGAGATGATGGAGAGCTTCAGCAGGAAATCGGAGCTTTTTGTAAAAACCGGTGGAGTGCACAGCATTGGACTCTATGAAAAGGGCGAGCCCGTGCTGTTTTATGATGATGTCAGCCGCTACAATACTTATAATAAGCTGTTTGGGGGAATCCTGCTGCACCGGATTGCGCCTGAAAACAAGATGCTGTTAACCACTGGCAGAGTTCCAAGTGAGGTAATGACCTGGATTATCCAGAATGGCATACGCTGCGTTTTATCCATCTCTGCCCCTACAAATGGAAGCGTTCAGCTGGCCAGAAGACACGGCGTGACATTGATGGGATTTGTAAGAGGGAAACGACTGAACCTGTATGCCTGAATGTAAAAATTCGGGGAGGAAAAGGTTAAAAAAATCTTGACACGGATGGCGTCATTTGTTATTATAATTGAGCACGTTACATACAGATGCTTTGCTCGTCTGAGTAACGCTGCATTGTGCGGATGTGGCGGAATTGGCAGACGCGCTAGACTTAGGAGTTGATTTCAAGGAAATTACGATTCTTCTCCCAAAAACAACTTAAATAAACTTTTTAAATGTATTTAACATATTAGATTTTTAGTTGAAATTTACAAAATCTAATATGTTTTTTTATTTTAGGAGGTTTATGTATGAAAGATGCACCAACAAATAATACGGTAAAAGAAATAACAAAAAGAAGTTTCAGCGAGATTGTAAATCAGTTTTTTAACGAAAAACAGGCAGAAGGGTGTTCACCAGCAACCTTAAAGACATACAAGTTTCATCTTGGCAGATTTGAACGAATAATGCTCGATAAAGAAAAAATAGAAATAAATCTAATTACAAAAGATGATTACAATTATTTTATTAACACATTAAGGAATACAGGCATCAGTGACGCCACCGTTAACAGTTACTGTCTTACAATTCGATGCTTTTTAAAATACTGTTTTACAAACAAATATATAAAGGAATTCTCATGTAAAGTTCCTAAATATCAAACAAAAATAAAGAAGATATATACAGAAACAGAACTTGAAAAACTATTGAAAAAACCAAATTTAGAGCAATGTACTTTTGGGGAATACAAAACATGGATAATTGAAAATATCGCAATTTCCACAGGGTTGAGAATCGGGAGTATTTTAAACATCAAAATAGAAGATATTAGTTTTGAGGAAAATAGTTTCGATATAAATTGCACCAAAAATAAAAAAGCATTTAAAACGTATTTTAATAAAGAATTGGGAGACATAATTAAAGAATATTTAGTGTTCAGAGGGGGAAACACAAATGATTATCTTCTATGTACTAATAAAGGACAAAAATTAGCCATTAAAACGGCTCAAGACCATATAAAAAATTATAATCTAAAAAGAGGTGTCACTAAGACAAGTGTTCATTTATTTAGACACACTTTTGCCAAAAATAGTATTCTGGCGGGAGTTGATGTTTTTACCTTAATGAAGAGATTACAACATAGCAATATAGAAACAACATTAAACTATGTCAAGATGTTAGAATTAGATGTGAAAAATGTTGTGGATTTATACAATCCTCAGAAGCAATACAATGTAAATTGTTCAAAAATAGGAAATAAAATGAGAAAATAGTGTAATTTATAAAGAAAACGTCAGGATATGACTTTATAGTTCCTTTTTGTTGACCTAGAGTGAAATTATTAAAAAATAAATCGAACAAAATATTTGTAATATTTTGTTTATAAGAATAAAATATAAACATATTAAGTTATACAAACAAGATTAAAGAGAGGTTCTAATGGAAAAGATAATTAAAAAAATAATTGAAAATTTAGATGATGTACAATTAGAAGATGAAAGTATTCTAAAAGGTACAATGAATAAAGAAGAAGATGTAATGAGTGTAGAATTGGAAAGGGAAATACCTAAATGGTATAAAAGAATAGGAGAAGAGTACTGTAGTTTAATTTTGACAGATGATATGGATAGTGCCTATTCTTGTATGTTATTGCAAGGCTTGTATTCAGGAATGCGAATTGAGAAAGCGCCAACAATGAATACTGGCCCTATACCAGTAAGTGGGTTTTATGATTTTAAAAATTTATATATTAATCCAATATTTGATAAAAGTAGAACGAGAGTATTTGTAGATGCTGAAATGACATGTGAATTTTGTATGTCTAATCATAGCATGGCAATTAGAAATGAAGACGCATTGAATCCAAATCTTATGGTATTTAATAATCCAAAATATACTCAAAAATATGCTGGTTCTACATTTCTAATGATATTGAGTTGTTATAATATTTGTTTAGATGTCTTTACTGAAGAAGAAAAGATGACGATACTTTGTCTTGATTCTACTTATAAAGGTTTTTATAATCCATCTTTCAAAGAAATAAATATATCTTGGTTGAAAAGATTAGGATATCCAGAGTTAATTACTCTTATGGAAACGAAAAAGGCAATAGATTTTGAAAATATAAAATTGAAAAAAAATCTAAATGCAAAGATAGAAGCGAAACTACATACAGACGACCAATACTATCTTAATTTAAAATTCTGTGATAAAAAAGGGGAAGAAGTAAGTATTCCTTGGAACTACGGATTTAATAAAGAAAAAGAATTTCAGAGAACAATATGTCAATCTTTGTCTCAATTTCAAAAATTAGAAAGCCAATATCAAATTGTATCAGTAGCACGTACGTACACTAATACATATCAAGTAACATATGATAAAACATGTAAAAAAGTATAGTATTTTCAATTTTAAGATAATATTTTTAAACAAATTAAAAATATAAATATGAAATAACCCGGAAAATTAGTCTACCGGGTTTAATTTTTTTTTACTTATCAGGTTTTTCTCTTTTTATTATGATTATTTTATGAAATAAATTGATGTTTTATGTAATAAATACTTGACAAAGTTGACGGCAGAAATAAGGGTAAATCTTACATAAAAGGAATATTATAGAATAGATGATATTAGTGAAATAGAAATGTATAGCACCAATAGATAAATTAAAGATTAATAAATTTTTGGTTTTCTGGAATAAAAGAGCATAGCGCCAATAGACAAATGAAGTGAAAGTCAGATTTGAAAACGCCCCCCACATTACAATATTGGCGATAATGTGTCCGTACGTTTAAAACTTAAAGGTAGCGAGATGTTTTTATGTATGATAAGAGCACAAAATATCTTTTAGTAACAAAAGCATAATATTATCTGAAATGGTTATAATAAGAAAAGTATATCTAAAATCAACGCATAATTATAAACTATCATATCGACTATAAGGTAGAGATATGAATGATATAGTTATATTTTTAAGACAAAAAAGGCCATAAAATGGCCTAATATTGATATAGAGATAGATAAGTATATCCCTCCGTAAGCGAGAGGGAACATCCAAATGTTTCATCCTTCCAATCAAGTGTTTGTGAGAGATAAACTAAAGAAATATTAAATTACATTGCTTTTTATGTTCAAAATATATTATATTTCTTTAAAGACACAAAAATAAAAACCTAGTATTTTCTAATAAAAACTAATAATAAATTTTGTAATTTGTACAAAAACATGGCTTTTGTTGATTATAATTGTACATTTTTATTCATCTTCATTGCAAATATAAATATTTCTTGTTTTCTTTTTATAACTTTCATAAGCCAACTTTTCATCAGGAGGATTATTACAGTAGAGCCAATTCCTAAAAAGTGTTCGCATACGCAAGGAAGGAATATAAATATAAATTGGTTCATTGTTGCGGATGGCGCTTCGCCATATCCATTGAATCATTTCTGATAGCGCATAAGCATCTTGGTCAAATTCTATATCATAAGAATTAAAAAAATGTTTGATATATGGATGAGTAAAGCGATTAACAAGATAGGCCAAATACGTTCGGTCACTAAAATCATTTGTTGCTCGTGTATTCAGAGAAACAAAGTTAATTTTCTTGATAGGTATCTCTTTTTTAGAATCAGGGATACTTCCAAATCGTGATGGCGTTTCATGTAGGTTTTTCACTTTAGCGGCATAATCCTTAAAAGTTGTCCACATTTTATTTTTTTGTTTTGCTCCGTATTTTCGCCAAAAACCTTGTGTATTATCCGCCAGTTTTTTTAACATGGCTTCATTACTTTTGTTGAACCAGTTTTTGCTAAGTGGTATTTTAGGATTGTCAATCTCGTCATAGACCATTGAATCAGCATTTCCAATTGCATTATGTTTAGGATAATCATCAATGGTAATAAGTTCTTGCATTTCTTGACGCCAAAGAATATCCGTTTCATCCGTACTATCAAGATGAACAATCATATATTGATTATCTGTTTTTACTACAGTGTAGTAGTCATATTCAATTTGATGTACATCAAAATAGTAGCGCTGAATTTGCGCATTAAATTGGTATGTCAAAAGAAAAATCTCGCTAAAATATTTATCACTAAAGAATTCAATGGGAAACATCCACACAAGATATTTTTTTTGAGGGAAGTATACTAATTCATGGTCAATCGCATATTCCAAGGTTTTATATTGGGATAATTCATAAGCATATTTTTGAGGTTTGGCGCTGTCTGGTAAATCAAGGTGGCGTTGAAGTAGGCCAGTGGTTTCATTATAGTAACAATAACGCATTTCAATAAGCGTGTTAACATCTTCTTTTCCTATTTGACTCTTTTCATATGTTGTTAAAGTTGTATTATCTGGATAGAGGTCGAACATTTCAATAGCGTTCATGACTTCGTCCATGATTAAAATGTAGTTCCCATTTTTAATAAGTTCAGCGATTTGGTCTGTCATATTTTGAAATAAAGCATGAGAACAGACGATATTTTCTTTGTTTTCTAGCAGATTTTTTAAATCTTCACTTTTAGAACCCTTTCCGTGCGCATAACTCGGCTGTTTAAACTTTCGGTTTGAACAAGCATTTATAATACGGTTACATTCGGTAAGTAAGGGGGTGACGTAAAGGATATGCTTTTCATCCTCTAATTCTTCATTAATATATCGAATAATGGCGCTGGTTTTGCCACCGCCGGGATGGGTGTCAATTATTTTTATCCTACACATTTGTTACTCCATCTTTATTATTTTAGTCTATTATAGCATATTGGCGCTTTTTTAGATACTGAGCGTCTTGTTAGAGTATACCTTATTGATACGATTAAAACAACGCTAAAATAGTATCATATACATGTATTTTTAAATAAGAAACGTATCAAAATAAAAATATATTCTATTGAAACTATAGTAGAAAAGATTTATAATGAATGTATTAATTTAGAGGATGGTTGAAAGTATGAAGGTAGGATATGTAAGGGTAAGTACTACAGAACAGAATACATCACGTCAGGAAAAGATAATGGCGGATTTGGAAGTAGAGAAGGTATTTATTGATAAACTCAGCGGAAAAAATACACAACGTCCAGAATTAAAAAGAATGCTGGAATTTGTAAGAGCGGGAGATACCGTTGTTGTAGAAAGTTACTCACGATTAGCACGCTCGACAAAAGACCTCTTAAATCTTATTGATACTTTGGCAGAGAAAGATGTGAATTTTATCAGCCAGAAAGAGAAGATAGACACGTCAACACCTCAAGGGCGTTTAATGCTGACTATTTTTGCAGGATTGGCGCAGTTTGAAAGAGAGTGTACTTTGGAGCGCCAAAGAGAAGGGATTGCGATTGCTAAGTCAGAAGGAAAGTATAAAGGGCGTAAGCCAATTCAAGTGGATAAAGAAAAATTCAAAGAGGTTTATGACAGATGGAAAGCAGGAAAGATAAAAGCCGTTGAAGCCATGATAGAATTAGAATTAAGCAAGCCGACTTTTTATAGAAAAGTAAAACTATTTGAAATAGAAAACAGCGCTAGAAAAAAATAGGAATTTTAAATATATAAATATTAGTTAAAAATTAATTTAAATTGTTTTTGTTGATAGATTTAGCAATATCTAATAATAGTTCTTTCTGGGAAGGTGTCATTTTTACATATTCTTCGGTAAGTTGAGGTAATAAATAATTGGGTGTGGTTGAAATTGCACCAGAGAGAATATAAGATACATCAATTTTTAAGTAATCCGCAATCTCAGCAAGGATATCTAATGAAAAATTGGTCTTACCGTTTTCGATTTTTGAAAGGAAAGGAATAGTAATATTAATATCAGCACTCATTTGTTCTTGAGTTATTTTTAGTTTTTTCCTTTGTTTTTTGATACGGTTACCAATATCTTTATAATTTATATTTTTCATCTATATAATCTTCCTTTCATGATTGAATATATCCGTTTAATTCTTGAATGACTACAATGTTATAGTTTAATATTTAACTCAAACGTTGTTTTTTTAGTGAGATTATGCTAATATAGATTTATAAATTTGATTAGAAAGGAAAGGAGTATTAGAAAATAAGTTAATTAATAATTAGTGTATAATTTATATACATAAAATTAAAATATTAAGAAGTGGGAGAAAGCATGAAAAAGAAAAGTTTATTGTCAGTATTAATTATTTCGTTGATAATGATTAGTTTGATTGCGCCGGTTATGGCCAATGAAAGCCAAGGCGTAGTGGAAGAAGATTATCAAATTGGTATTTCAGTTTTTGCAATTCAAAAAACGTCTGCTCGTGTTAATGTAAGTTTAAAAAATTCTGGGGAAAGTGTAGAGAATGCATATGTTTATATCAGTACATCACCACTTTCAGAGGACAACCCAGGTGAGTGTATTAAAAATATTTTAACCCCGATTAGTGGATTAAAACCAGAAACAACATATTATATTGTTGGAGAAGTTAATATCGATGGGAAGATATACCGTTCAGAAAATACAAGTTTTACAACTTATGGAGAGAATTTAGATATTCAAATTTATTCTGAAAGAATAACAGAAAGTCAAATTAATATAGGAATGAATTTTGAAACAAATTATTCAAACAAATTATTTTATAGTGAAGCACCAATTACTGAATCAAATACTGGTGAAGAGGCGAGAGCATATCGAGGAGATATTAATTACACGGGATTTGTTTCTGATAATTTGAAATCTGGAACAACATATTATTTTGTTGGTCAAATTGAAATGGATGGTGAGATTTATCGCTCAGAACAAATTAGTGTTAAAACACTGGGTGAAGGGGAAAATCCAGTTGTTATTGAAAATATTAAAGATAACACAGTGTTGGATTCTGAAAGATTGAATTATTTGGCGCAAAGAAATAGCGATATTATTTTACAAGGAGAAAACTATCAGTTTAAATTTGAAAAAGGAACACTTGAAGAGGTAGCGCCAAATGTTAAATATGATTTTGGTATTGTGATAGGCGATGCTTCCTATATTCCAGACACAGATTCTTTAATTAAAGACAATGAAAAAATTGCTTCAACAATTCATTTTAATCATCATGGAAAGTTACCAGCAATGGCTGAAATTACATTGAATATTGGCAGTGATTATGCTGGAAAAGTTGTTGACTATTACAGGTATAATCCTGAGACACAAGAAATAGAATTAGTTACAGAAAATTTGGTGGTTGACGAACTGGGAAACGTTATAGTAAAACAGGACAGTTGTTCAGATTATATTTTTACAGTAGAGAATGAATCAAAACCTGATGAAGAAGGCGGAAATACTGATAATGGTGGAAAAGACGAAGAATTTAATCCGCCAGCGCCTAATGATAACCATACAAGTGATACAGAAAAAAGCAATTCTATAGCAACAGAAAATAAAAATTTCAATCCTAATACAGGCATTGAGTTTATCGATAATTATTTTAATGTATTGATTGTTACAGGCGTATTGCTTATCTTATTTGGAACTGGAATTTTATTAAAAAGAAAACAACATTAAGCCCAAATAGTATAATAAAAAAAGTCTGGAATTAAAAATCCAGATTTTTTTATTGTTAAGATTTTTGGGGATAAAAGTGTAGAGAATAAAACTTGACGGGATAGGGATAATAATGTATTATATGGTCTAGTATTGTAGATTGCCAAAAATCTAATATGGATAACATTTAAAAAAGATATTTTATGTGTTCAATTATTGCCAGAAGACACGGCGTGACATTGATGGGATTTGTAAGAGGAGAACGACTGAATCTGTATGCATGAATGTAAAAATTCGGGGAGGAAAAGGTTAAAAAAATCTTGACAGGGGTGGCGTCATTTGTTATTATAATTGAGCACGTTACATACAGATGCTTTGCTCGTCTGAGTAACGCTGCATTATGCGGATGTGGCGGAATTGGCAGACGCGCTAGACTTAGGATCTAGTATCGAATGATGTGGGGGTTCGACTCCCTTCATCCGCACCATATTGAATTTAGACGAACGCATCAAAAAAATTAAAAAAGTGCTTGACAAAATAAAGGGAAGCGATTATAATAATATATGTTCGCTGATGAAAATTGTTCAAGCGAAGTTAAGCGGAAGTGGCTCAGTGGTAGAGCATCGCCTTGCCAAGGCGAGGGTCGCGAGTTCAAATCTCGTCTTCCGCTCCATTTTATTTTTTGAGACTTTTAACAGCACTGGCTGTTTTTTTATTTTCATTAAAATATCTGTGCCCAAAAAGAAAATAAAAAAATCCTGTTTTATGCAGGATTTTTTTTGTTTTTGTGTTTTAAGTTTCTTTTGGCTTGGAATACGGCAAAGGTTACGGCAACCGTCATATTTTGGATACTGCTGTAAAGAGGATGGCGTTTTCCTGGGAGTCCAATATTGCCAAGTGCGTCGAGAATATGATTAGGCTTGTGATTGTTTTTCGGTGTTTTAGAGCCGGTTTCAATCACCAGGCGTTTTCCGGCAATGCTGGTCAACAGGATATTGACGATGTCATAGGCGCCTTCATAAGCAGTGATTTTGTCTCTGTTTTCCTGGATTTGACCATCGTATTTTCCGATAAAATCAGCTGAGAAACCGGGACTGTTGAAGGTGACACATTGATGAATGTGCTCGCCGTTTAAAATGGTAATATACTGCGCGTCGTTACCGCCCTTGGAATGGCCGGCCAAGTCAAAATGTGAAAAACCAAACCGCTCCTTACAGTGCTTAAAGAAGCTGAGGGCGCTTTTCTGCTGATCCGTTTCCTCGGAAAAAGCGCCTTTATAGTTATCGATCCAACCGCCAAGGCCAACTGTTCCCCTAAAGGTAATAATGCCCGTTTCAGGCGAATCTGAGCTGAAACAGAGACCGTAGAGCCCGTTGCGGGGTTCGTCGGCCTGGCTGAGAATCTGAAGCGCCATCAGTGTGTCATCCTCCTGGATAAGCTCAAGAGAATGGCGCCATTCCTTGGACGTCATGGCGGCATCGCCAGCCAGCTTAGGGTAATGGCGGCGATGCACCGCCACCATTTCAGAAACACGGATGGGCAGCTCCCCGGCGTTCACCGGGAGGGGAAGAGCGGTCAGCTGGCTGAGCAGGTTTAACTGGCTGTGGCAGAGCATTGAACGGGCCTCCTTTCTGATAACGTGTTTTAAGAACCTTGTAAGCTATTCTGAATCCTTGAGCTTGGCCAGTGCCTCCGCAAAGGGATTATTGACGGCTTCCTGATTTTCTTTCTTCATTTTACGCATAATATTCTGAGCCTCGCGCTTATTGTTTTTTCGATTGCCGTCAAAATGTTTTTTGTTAAAGCTGGAGACCTTTTCTCTGAAGCCGCAGCGCTTGCAGAAATAAATGGCGCCGTCTCCTTTGCCGCGGATCTCCAGCCTGACATGGCACTCGGGGCAGCGGATATTCGTGTTTTTACTGACATTTTCACGGTAGCCGCAGGCTCTGTCCTGGCACACAAGCATCATGCCGTATTTGCCTTTAACTTCAAGCAGGTTTTTTCCGCATTCCGGGCATTTTTGCCCGCTTTTATTATCATGAACAAATTTTTCATTGCTGCTCTTAACATCATTGACCAGCTCGGTGGTGTAGGCTTTGATATCGGTGATAAAAGCGTTGGGATCGCTCTTGCCTTTGCTGATCAATTCCAGCTGCCGTTCCCATTTGGCGGTCATGAGGGGGGATTTTAAATCGGGCGGCACCAGGTCGATAAGTTGACGGCCCTTAGAGGTTGGATAGAGGGAGTTGCCCTTCTTTTCAATCACAAACATTTTATATAATTTTTCGATAATATCCGCTCTGGTGGCAACGGTTCCGATTCCGCCGGTTTCACCAAGGGTTTTGGCAGCCATGGCATCAACCTTTACAACCTTTTGAGGATTTTCCATGGCAGACAGCAGCGTGGCTTCTGTAAAGCGTGCCGGGGGGGTAGTTTCCAGTTCTTTTAGTACAACCTGAGAGACAGGAAGGGAATCCCCTTTTTTGAGTGAGGGAAGCTTCTGATCTTCGTTGTCCTCCTCGTCCTCCTCCTCAGATTGATTTTCATAGACTTTTTTGTAGCCAAGGGTTACAATCTCACGTCCTTTTGCGGTCAGGGCTTCCCCTGCAATATCGGCTGTGACCGTCGTCAGCAGATATTCGTAAGGTGGCAGAAAGACACTGAGAAAGCGCTTGATGACCAGATCGTAAATCCTGCGTTCATCGGTACTCAGGTTTGCCAGGATTACGCGCTGTTCGGTTGGAATGATCGCGTGATGGTCGGAAACCTTATGGTCGTCGACAAAGCTTTTGTTCGTGTGGATGCCGAGCTTCAAAATTTCGCTGACAGCAGATTTATAGGGGCCGATGGAGATGGTTTTGAGCCGTTCGGACAGTGTGGGAACAATGTCCTGTGTCAGGTATTTTGAATCGGTGCGGGGATAGGTCAAAATTTTGTGATTCTCATATAAACGCTGCATGATATTCAGCGTTTCCTTTGGGCTCATGCCGAAAAGACGGTTGGCATCTCTCTGGAGCTCTGTCAGATCATAGAGTCCCGGGGAGTAGCTCTTTTTTGGCTTTTTACTGATATCTCTGATAACAGCGGATTTGCCCTTTAGCTTTTGAAGGATTTTTTCTGCGGTTTCCTTTGAATTGATGTTTTTACCATGCTGCCCCTGCCAGGTAAGTGTAAACTGCGGCGTTTTCACCTGAAGATTGTAATAAGGCACGGGCTTGAAATTTTTGATGGCCTCCTCACGTTGAACAATCATGTTCAGCGTTGCAGACTGAACGCGTCCGGCTGAGAGCTGGGCGTTGTATTTGACGGTCAGTGCCCGGGTAATGTTAAGGCCAACAAGCCAGTCCCCTTCGGCACGGCATTGTGCGGCGCGGTAAAGATTATCGAACTCGGCGCCGGGCTTTAAGTGTTTAAAGCCCTCGGAGATGGCTTTATCTGTTACAGAGGAGATCCAAAGGCGTTTGATCGGTTTTTTGCAGTGCGCCTTGTCAAGAATCCACCGAGCCACGAGCTCGCCTTCCCGTCCGGCGTCGGTCGCGATGACAATGTCCTTTACATCAGAACGGCCGAGAAGAGAGGAAACAATTTTATACTGCTTTCCGCTGCCTTTTAAGACGGTCAGTTTCATGTGCTCCGGCAGCATGGGGAGGGACTCCATATTCCAGCTTTGATATTTTTCACCGTAGGCTTCGGGATCGGCCAGGGATACCAGATGGCCAAGAGCCCAGGTAACAATGTAGCGTTCGTTTTCGAGATAACCGTTCTGTCCATTTTTGCATTTCAGGACGCGGGCAATATCTTTTCCAACAGAAGGTTTTTCCGCAAGAACGAGGGTTTTATTTTGTGACATAAAAAGTCCTTTCTGTATTAATCAATAGATAAAATGATAAAAACGGACCAATGCGGCCCGCTTTTATTATAGCATTGTTTAAATTATTTTTCCTGAGACTTTTTAGCCTGTTTTTCTGCTTTTTTGTGCAGCTTCCGGATTTTTTTCGTGTGCAGCATGGCTTCCCGGTACAGATTCAGGGAGTCGGGATCATCCTTGGAGATCATATTCGGGAAAGCGTTGATAATACGGCTGTGTGAATAGCGGCGGTAAGCGGCTTTTTCAGACAAGTGGCCGGCAAATTCCTCAACATGCTTTTGAACGTCATCCTTTGCGTTTTCGAGAAGCTCGTGCTGGGCGTTGCGTACATCGGTAATCTTCTGGGTAAGCTGGCCTTTTGTCGCGATCCCTTTTTCCTTGAGGTCGTCGGTAACACTGGTCGCCAGTTCAGAGACACGGTTGAGCTTGTTTTTGAAGTTGAGGGTTTCCAGAGTAGAGGTGATCAGGTCGGCGATCATGAGCACCGCAATGGAGGTGGCCACAACCTCGAGCCAAAAAGGCGAAAATCGTGAGATAATACGCTCCACAAAAGGGTGCACCAGGTACATGAGAGCAAGTGCCATAACGCCGAAAAGCAATGAGTTTTTCAGGCAGACGCGTCCGTTGATATTAAACTTATGGTTTGAATAATCCCACCATTTTGCATGAAAAAGCTTTTCCATGGCCCAGCTTGTAGCGTATTCGAGTACAGAGGTCGAGACGACACCTACAAAAAATACGCTGACAGGGTCGTTGATATATGGTCCTAATATAGAGACAATGATAAGTGCACCCACCCCGTAAATCGGACAGTACGGACCGTTTAAAAACCCTCTGTTAATAAATTTTTTCTTTGGAATGGAGCAAAATACAACTTCACAGCACCATCCGATAACAGCGTAAAGAAAAAAGTATGTAAAAAGCAGGCATAAATTATAGTACATTCGGTTTTCCTTTCTATAAAAGTAATTCCCTAGTATTATACCATAATTTTACAACCGCTAACACTGACAGTTTTTCAAGATTTACTCAAGAATAAAATATTTGGAATTTTAAGTGAGTCACGATATAATGAAGAAAAGATAAAAAGGAGACAGAAAAGATGATCGTAAATTTTGGTTCTTTAAATATCGACTATGTCTACTCAATGGAAAGGATTGTAAGCCCGGGTGAAACGCTATCCTCCAAGGTACGCTCGGTTTTTCCGGGCGGAAAGGGCCTAAACCAGTCTGTGGCGCTGGCACGTGCGGGCGCAGAGGTACGGCACGCGGGTTTTGCCGGGACTGAGGACGCTCAGTTTCTGGTTGATATCATGGAAGAAAGCGGCGTAGAGGTCGGATTGCTGGAAAGAGTTCCAGAGACAAATGGCCACGCGGTCATTCAGGTGGACGAACGCGGTGAAAACTGCATTATTCTGTATCGGGGAACAAACGGCATGCCGGACAGCGCTTATGTTGAGCGCGTCGGTAAAACGCTGCGGGAGGGGGACTTGGTTCTGTTTCAAAATGAAACAAGCGCCATTGCGGAAATGATGCGGACCGCAAAGGAGAAGGGCGCCAGAATTGCCCTGAACCCGTCGCCGATGGACAGTGCCTGCCTGGGCCTTCCGCTGGAGCTGGTAGATATTTTTCTGCTCAACGAGATTGAGGGCGGGCTGCTGACCGGAGAAAAGACCCCGGAAAAGATTCTTACGGACCTCAGGGAACGTTTTCCAAAGGCAAAAATTGTTTTGACCCTGGGCGGCGACGGGTCCATGTTTGCGGATTCGGACAAAACCTTTGCGCAGCCTGTGGCAGAATGTGAAAAAGTCGTGGATACCACCGGCGCAGGTGATACGTTTACCGGTTATTATCTGGCGGGAATCGAATCGGGGATGGATGATGATGAGGCTATTCGCAGAGCGACAATGGCTTCGGCCATATGTATCACGCGGATGGGCGCCGCGCCGTCAATTCCTTTAAAAGAAGAGGTTGATGCGAAATATGGTATACGCTGAAACAGCGTACACCGGTTATAGGTTTGAAAAGCCCGCTGGGACAGAGCACCCATAAAACGGCATCGGATTATTTTTGGAAAATGGCGCAGCTATGGCTGTGCCGTTTTTCTATTTTGCAGGTCATGATGTGGCAGCTGCGAGGGACGGCGCCCATATACTATCTTTGGTATAAGGCAGCTATATCCTGTATTCTGCGTTTCATTTCTGTGCGGATATGTAACGGCTCCAGGCACTCGCATTTATCTCCAAAGCTGAGCAGAATACTGTAGTAGAAGTCGTTCTCTATAAAAGGAAAACGAGCAATATAATACGTATCACCGTCTGGCGTCAAGTCTTCATAAGAGCAGAAATCAAGGACCCTGTCCATTACAGAGTGATGAATACGAATTTTGATTTTTATCTGCATCGTTGCCAGAATATCCGTAAAATCCAACTGTGGTTTTTGATAATCCCGCGGTGTAAAAATTTCCGCTTTCATTTGCAGGCTTGATATGCGGGACAGCCTGAATAAGCGAAAATCATTTCGTATATGGCAATAGCCCTGAAAATACCAATGACTGCTTTTCAATACAAGCTGATAAGGCTCGGCTGTTCGTACGGTCTTATTCCCGTAACGGTCTGCATATTCAAAGGAAAGCAGGCGGCTTTCCTGCAAAGCCGTTTTGACAATCTCGAGATATGCCTGTATGCTTTGGTTACCCATCCACAGACTTAAATCGATACAAATTTGATTTGCCTTTAATTCAATGTCTTTGGCTCTGTCGGCCGGGATAAAGCTTTTGATTTTCGCAAGGGCGTTTACCAGCTCTTCACCCCGTACAATATTGGAAAGACTGGAAAGCCCCATCAAAATAGCGGAAAGGTCAGCAGCTGTAAAAACCTTTTTATCAAGCTTATAGTTCTCCATAATTTCAAAGCCGCCGCCTACTCCTGATGCCCCGCGAACAGGAATGCCTGCCATGCCGATCGCGTCTATGTCGCGGTAGATTGTGCGGGGTGAAACTTCAAACATATCTGCTAACTCCTGGGCTCCTACCCGTTTTTTATCAAGGAGTATCATAATAATGCTGACAAGCCTGTCTACTCTCATCGGTTACCGCCTTCCCAAAATTCTTTTTTCATTATAGATTGCTGACACGCTGCTGTCAACAATCACAAGGTATAATTAAACAAAAATCAATTGACCTGTCAGGAGGAGACGCGATGCAGAAGAAAGCCCTGGTCATAATAGACATTCAAAATGACATAACAAAGAATTATAAGGAGATTATTGGTAATATCAATAAAGCGGTTGATTGGGCAGTCGATCATAAGATTCATGTGGTTTATATAAGACATGAAAATTTATCAGCGGGCACGAGGACTTTTAAACCCAATACATATGGGTCTGAATTAACTCCAGATTTGAGAGTCGTGTCAGAGAATATTTTTACAAAATGCAAAGGAAACGCCTTAACCAGTGAAGCGTTTGCCGAATTTATCAGCGAAAATGAAATATGTGATTTCTACCTGGCGGGGGCAGATGCTGTTGCCTGTGTTAAATCAACCTGCTACAATTTACGCAAAGCGAACTATGGTGTCAGCGTACTCTCAGACTGCATTGCCAGTTATGACAAAAAGAAAATAGAGGAGATGCTGCGCTATTATGAAAGTAAGGGCAGTAAAATCATTTGTTTAGAGGATCTGTCAAATTAAACATTTTACATTTTAGCTGCAGCGGCATTTTTGGCTCAATGCTGTGCGCTTTATGTGGAGCATACTTTAGCTGCCAGAACGAAAAAGCAGGCGTACCCTTTTAAAGGTGCGCCTGCTTTTGGTTACTTTGCCAAGAGGTTTTTATGCTTCGACAATTTCAATCCAAAGCCCCTTCTGATCAGGGGTCAGTTCGAGATTCTCTAAAGCTGTGGCCTCGGGAAGCGGTTTTTCCAAAATAAAGCATTCGTTTATCCATTTACCCAAAACGTCCGCCGCGATATCAAAAGCGTTTGGGAGATCCCCGGCCTTTATGGGAATATCCTTAACGTCAAGGTCTGGAAAACCAAAGGTGATCTCATTTTCACTCTTAAGTGTAAAAACAGCGGGGTAGGCGTAGGCCAGTTTTTCTGTGTTGTCCATGAATCGGTTCCTTTCTCTAGGTAGTTGCAGCCAGTGGTTCCGGTCTCGGAACAAAGATCGTGCTGGCGCTGTTGCTTTCGGAAGCGGTGCGCGGCTTGAAGTTAGGTGACTTGCTGTCAATTATGTCGATATCTTTTCTGAGCACATCCAGTACAAGCTTGCAGTCGTCCAGCGCGCGGTGGTTCTGCATATCACAGTCAGCTGCCCTTTGGAGCGCGATTTGATTGATGTCTTCCACCAGCCCCATATGAATTTTTTGGGCGCAGCAGAATTTGCAGTCAAGGTCGATACCGGTGAAGTCAGTGGATTTTTTCAGCAGGATAGAGTCATAGTCAATGCCCCAGGACATGAGTGTTTTTCCGGCAATAAGGTCGTGCAGGTCGCGCATAACCTGATGAATGGAGGGTTTGTCCATCACCATCTGGTTGGTGATACCGGTAAGCGAGCTGATGCGCCAGTTGATTTTATGGCTGGGCTTTACCAGGCTGTTATACACCGTGGCGCCTTTACAGTCAATGACGGCAATCTCGATGAGCTCATCCGGGCACTGGACAGCCTCAGTATCAAAAATAAAGTATTCGGAGGGTCCTTTCAGGTCTTCGCGGATACGCTTGAGATGGGTTCGGGCATAGCGTTTGTTTTCCGCAATACGGCGCTTGCGCATTTCCTCATGCATGCGCTGACGTTCTTCATAGGCCAGGATAATGGGCTTCAGCTCAGCTTTGCTGGCGTTTAATTCTATGGCGATGGCCTCGTTGCTGAGACCTTGGCGCCGGAGAGTATTGTACCATTTTTTCAAAAAGGAATTGAGCTTGTCATAGGGGTAGTGCATTTCTCTCGCGATTTGTTTGTTTGAGTATTTCCGCTGGCGCAGCTCCTTGTACTTTAAAAGCTCAAGCTCCTGTTTTTCCTGGCGTTTTCTCTTGATTTCGGCGTCGCGCCTTTTCTTGAGCTCTTTAAAAACCGGATGAACAGGTGTGATGTTTCCCTGATTAATCCACATTTCAAAGAGTTCAAAAAGCTTTTTTTCGCTGATGTTCATCACTTTAAGAATATGAGGAAGGGGTTTTGTCTGAACTTTTTTAAATTGGCATAGCATAGATTTCATGATAAATGTCCTTAATATCAATTAGCAGTCTTGGTTAACTAAAAAGCTGATGTCAGATGTATCGAGAAGTTTGAGAAGTCTGTCCGCTTTTTTTAAATTCTTTTCAATAATATTTGTGTCAACACCGGCCAACCGCACCGTGATGGTTGCCAGAAAGTTGATAAAATTCTTTGATTTTGAAGGGTCCAGCGTTTCAAAGCAGTCTTTTAAAAGGTATTTTCTCGCGCCGTATTCAGCAATCATCAGCTTCTGAAAAACTTCCTTCTGGATGTGCAGGTTAAATTCTGAAATAACGGCCATCATGGACTCCCGCACATACTGATGAGTCTCTTTTAAGACCAGATCCTTGGTCAGAAGGAGCTCGTAGAGGCTTTTGCTGGCTGAGTCTTCAAAAATTTTGATATAAAAAATATGATTGAACAAAATATGCTTTTGAAGATGGTTTTCCAGCTGCTCAGAGAGCTGCGCCTCAACCATTTCATTGATCGCAAGGATAAATTCGTGATAGATATTGCCAACCAGAGCTTCTTTTTTGTAATAATAATTGACCAGCCCGACGGGTATTTCCGCCTTTTCAGCGATCATTGCAATGGTTGTCTGGCGGTAACCATGCTCATAAAAAAGCTCCTTTGCAGTTTGTAAAATTCTTTTTTTTGTTTCAATGCCATTTTTATATTGTGCCATAGTATCCTCGATTTTAAACTATTTTAACTATTATAACATAATTGTTTACAAACCGCACGATTTAAAGGTTGAAAATGTTATTTTGTAAAAAAAATAAATTTAAGATAAAACGCTTGACAAAAAAACGGTTACGATGTATCATGTTGAATATAAAATTGAATATATTATTTTATATTCAAAAATATGGAGGGGAAATTATGAGTGATGCGAACGTAATGAAGTTGTATGAGGAAAGAGAACAGCGTTATATCCAGGCTGTGAAGCTCGAGCAGCCAGACAGAGTACCTCATGAGACGCGGTTTGGAGAGTATTGGGCCATTGTTTACGCGGGTTATCCGATTAAGGGATCTACGGTTAATCCTCAGATCATGGGGGAGGCCATGGAAAAGCTGGCCCAGGATTTTGCCACAGATACGGCACCGTTTTTGTTTTCAAGAAATCCTTTATTTTACAAATCTTTACAATCACAGAGCTTCAGTGAGGGGAAAACAGGCATTATGCAGCATCCGGAGGTCTGCTGCATGAAAGCAGAGGAATATGATGCGCTGATCGCAGATCCTTTTAAATGTATTGTCGACAAGATTCTGCCAAGAGTTTACAAAGCTTTAGATCCGGATAACGGCGGCGGTGGTCTTTCACTGGTACGGGCCATGAATATTCAGAATGATATGAACACGCCGATTTTGATGGAGGCGGCCCGGGTGAGCCAAAAATATGGACTGCCACTGACAGGCGGCGGCCTTGTCGAGGCGCCGATGGACTATATCGCAGATATGATCCGCGGCTTTTCGGCCATGACCATGGATATCCGGAGACAGCCAGAAAAGGTGGCGGCAGCCGCCGAGGCGGTTATGCCGCTGATGGACCGCCTGGCAGCGCAGCTTCCGGCAGTGCCAGGCAAGCTGATCAGTATGCCGCTCCATATGCCGGTATTTATGCGGGAAAAGGACTTCGCGAAGCTGTGGTGGCCAAGCTTTAAAACGCTGGTGGAACGAATGGCCGTAAGAGGACAGTATATGCGCATTTATTTTGAAGGGGACTGGACGCGCTACTATGACTATCTTCAGGACTTACCAAAAGGCCGTATACTTGGCGTTTTTGAATACATGGACCATCAGCTGGCCAAGGACAAGCTGGGTAAGGTCATGTGCATTACCGGCGGCTACGATGTATCATTGCTGCAGTACGGAACACGGCAGGCAGTCATTGATGAAGCCAAAAAGCAGATGGATATTCTGGCGCCGGGTGGCGGCTATATTTTCACGGTTTCCAAGGGCATTACCTATCCCAACGACGGAACCCCTGAAAATGTTAAGGCGTTGTACGATTTTGTGGAAGATTATGGAAAATACTAGGAGGTCAATTATGAATCAGGAAGTAAATTATCTGGCGAGCTGGGAAGAGTATTGTGAGGCCAACGGTCTGGATTATGAGGACAACGCTTACCTGGAGTCCTACTGGCAGGCAACACAGGAAAAACTGTTTGGATTTATCATCAAGCTGCTGATATGAAAGAAAATGGGAGAGAGGGAGAGAAAAAATAATGAATGATACGAGAGGAAAACTGAGTAATTTTGTGAAATTTTCCTATGGCTTTGCGGATGTTGGATTCCAGATGATGGTAACCTTGTCAAATTCCTATCTGCTGATCTTTTTTACCGACGTCGCGGGTATTTCAGCGGTAACGGCAGGGATTATTATGACCGTAGGGCGGATTATCGACACCATCAGTGTTCCGATTTTGGGACCTTTTATCGAAAAAAGCCATCTGCCATGGGGCAAGTACCGATCATGGCTGTTTATCGGTGCGATTTGTATTTTTATCACCAACGCGATTTTATTTGTGAATCTGAGCTTTTTGCCCCAGGTAGCACTGATTGCGGTAGGCGCAGTCGTCTATGCTGTGTTCTGCATCTCAACAAATGTGGCTTACATTGGCTATACGTCCATGAACTCATCGCTGACCGACGATCCAAAGGAAAAGGTACAGCTTTCTACCTTCCGCGGCCAGGGGGCTGCCATCGGTAAAATTATTGCCGGCTGGACACTGATCCCGATGATTTACTTCTTCGGCGGCGCGGACGCTTATACGGAACAGGGTTTCTTGGTGACAGCTGTTTTGGTGGGGCTGATGATCGTCTTTACCTATCTGACCCTTTTCTTTGCAACCAAGGACCGTAAGGTGATGAGCAGCAAGGAAGAAATCAAGGATGCAAAGAATAACGGGCCTTCCGTAAGGGATATGCTCAGGCAGATCGTGACAACACGGCCGCTATTGCTCCTTTTCCTGACCGATGTTACCCGGATTCTGGCCAGTCTTTTGGTATTTTCAATGTTCCCGTATTTCTTTAAATATGTGGTCAATGACCCGGCCAAGGTCGCGGTGTTCTTCGGTTCCGTCAATATTCTTTTGTTTATTGGGGCGACACTGGTACCGTTTATCACCAAAAAGCTCAGCAAGAGAACAACCTATATGTGTGGTAATGCCGTGATGGCCGTGTGCTTTGTGCTGATGTTCTTAAACAGCGGGAATCCGACACTGGTGACCGTGCTGGCATCCATCGGGTACCTTGGCTACTCCCTTGGGAATGTTGTGAATACTGCCATGTATGCGGACATTGTGGATTTCGGCGAATACAGAACCGGCAAGAATGCCAGGGCGGCTATTTTCAGTGTATTCCAGCTGTCCATTAAGGTCGCTGCGGTCTTTTCGACCAGTATTGCGGCCTTTGGGCTGGCGTCAACAGGATTCCAGGCCGGGGTTGAACCAACGACTCAGGTGGTAAGCGGCATTAACATGATTTCAATGCTGCTGCCGGCAGGTTTACTCCTGGTTGGTATTGTGTTCTTGTTTTTCTACAATATCAATGAAAAAGAGCTGCCGGAAATGCGTGAAACAATTATGAGCCGGAAAAAATAATTCCAGGTGGAACAGAGGGAGACAAATGGAGAGTAATTTACAGAAAATGACAGAAGAGCGCAATGAGCTTTATACGGACGTGCGCGCCGGTAAAATACCAAAGCGGGTGCCCATCAATCTGAACATGGATGGCGCGGCGGCCTTAGAGTACGCCGGATACGACCTTAATAAACACCAGTATGACGTAAAATATCTGATCGGCGCCATGGAGAGGGCCGCCCAGGATTTTGAGAGTGACAATCTCGGCGTAACCGCGGTTCGGTTTGCACATTTTTATAAAATTTTGGGGGCGCGGCACTTTGTGATGGGCGCAGATGGCTTTTTACAGCACCCTGAGATTGCGGCCATGGACCCGAAGGAATACGATGCGCTGATCGCAGAGCCCTACAAATTTTTGTGGGACTGCGTGATTCCCAGACTTTATACAGAGCTGGACAGGCCATGGCCCTTATCCTCGTCAGCACTGGCCAAGGGCTTTCACACCTTTTACAGCACCATGGGGCAGATAGGGGCAGCGAAAAACGGGCTGTGCCTGAAATACGGCAAGTCAAATCTAGGCGGCCCTTTCGCCCAGACAGACGCCCCCTTTGATTTTATAGCGGACCTGCTGAGATCCTTCACGGGTATGATGATGGATATCCGCCGCGTACCGGACAAGGTGGTGGCAGCCTGTGAGGCCATCCTGCCGCTGATGATCAAGGCTGGCGCCAAGGGGACACCAGAAAAGGCGGGCGGCTGTATGATCCCGCTGCACATGGCGCCCTATATGAAAGAAAAGGATTTTGAGCGCTTTTACTGGCCAACCTTTAAAAAGCTCGTGGAAGAGCTGGTAAAGACCAATACGAACGTTTCAATTTTCCTTGAACATGATTTCACGCGCTTTCTCGACTATATTCGTGAGCTGCCCGCAGGGTGTCAGCTGATGGCGGAGTTCGGAGACCCGAAGGTCTTTAAGGAAAAGCTGGGAGATAAGTTTATACTGACCGGCTTCTATCCGCTGTCGATGCTGAAAACAGGAACAATGGATGAAATTCAGGATAAGGCTAAAGAGATCATTGATGTGCTGGCGCCCGGAGGGCGTTATATCTTCAGCCTGGACAAATCCATTCTCAGGGTCAGTGATGTGGAAATTGATAAATATCAGGCGCTGCTGCGCTTTGTGAAGGAATACGCGGTTTATTAGGAGGCAGAAATGGATATTCAATCAGAGTATTACAATAATTTAGACGAAAATATGGAAAAATACGGCATCGCTGCGGAGGATATTCCCATGGCGGAGGATACCTTCCAGGGGCTTGAGGAGCAGATGTTCAGCTTTGCCATGTTTATGCTGATGTAGCGTAGAATAAGCCTGATCCCGTTGTGGGTCAGGCTTATTTTTTATGGAAAGAGGGGCGGATATAGCCCAGCTTTATGCCTTTTGTAACAGCCTCGAGAGAGGAAGAAACGCCGAGCTTGTCAAAAATATGCTGGATGTGGTTTGAAACTGTACGCTCACTGGAGTAAAGCCTGTCAGCGATGGCTCTGCGCTTATACCCCTCAGACAAAAGCTGTAGAATCTTTGTTTCTGTTGCGGTCAGCTCCTCGATGTACTCGGCTGTTCTGGGAAAAACAAGGGCGCCCCTGTCAATTTGAATCAGGCTTTCGAGCAGCTTGTCAGGATCAAGATTTTTGTTTAAAAAACCGCAGGCGCCCAGCTTTTCGGCGGCGTGGCGGTAAACGGGCAGGTCATAGCCGGTTAAGAATACAAGCTTCAGGCCGGGAAATTCCTGTTTAAGGCTGGAAGCCAGCGTGATGCCGTCCTCATTGCTGACCGTGTCGAGGTTGATATCGAGGAGAAGCATGTCCGGCTGAAGCCGGCGTATCTGTGCGGCAGCCTCCGATGGATCCTGAAGCGTTGTGAAGTCCTCGATTTCGGGCGCATCCTCCAAAACAATTTCAAGGCTTTTGGCAAAAAGGGCGTGGTCATCAATCAATAAAATTTTCATAGGAAATATCTCCTTTCACGGGGAGAAGCGCAGTGGCGCAGAGGCCGGAGGGCTGGTTTGGGGTGATTCGCAGCTCGCCGCCGGCCGCGGTGAGGGTCTCGGAAACAGAAACAAGGCCCTTGTGGTTGAAAAGGTCGGCAGGCAGCGCAGTGAAGCCGGTTCCGTTGTCGAGGACAGACAGGCGGATGCAGCGGTCTTTCAGTGTTAAGCTGACGCTGATTTCTGCCGCGTCAGAGTGCTTGTACGCGTTGTTCACCAGCTCTTTTATCAGACGGAAAACAATGCGGTTGTAGGGCTCGATGAGAAAGAGGTCATCCGGACAGACCAGCTGAACCTGCACCTTTCTTAAAGGGTAGGTTTCAGCAATGCCTTCCAGCAGCCTTTCGTAGTTTTCCTTCAGTGTCATTGAACGCAGCAGCGCCGGTGAGTACTCCTGCATTTCATTGCGGATCGAGGTGTTAAGCTGATCCAGGGTGCTGGTGATCAAGGCTCTGATCTCGGGACGGTCCGCTTTGGCAGTCAGGTTTTTGACAGATAAAAGATCCTGAAGGACTGCGTCGTGCAGATAGTCTGAAAATGCTTTTTTCAGGCGCTCCTCCCGGTTAAGCCAGATGAGAGGGTCCCTGTAAAGCGCGGCGGTATTTCTGCCGGAATGCGACAGCGTTTGATAGGTGGTGTAAAAATAACAGAGCAGGACAAAGCAAAGGGCTGTGTGCAGCAAAATAAAAATGGCGATGAGCGGCAGCGAGAAAAACCAGCCGAGCAGCGACAGGACAGCCGCTGCACCAAGGGCGAGGAGGGACAAGGAGGCCACAGGAGGACGGCCAGTGGCGGCGCTCTCCCGGCTGTTTTTTAAAATCCTTTGAACGCTGATAAGCGGCAGGCCTATAAGAACATAGAGCCCAGTGTTGGACAGAAAGACAGGGCTGTGCCTGAAAGCAAGGCTGTAAAAAACCGCGGGAAAGAGGATCAGCAGCATAGAAATCAGCAGACTGCGGCGCTCCTGTCTGAAAAAGTACCGGCTTCTTTTTCTGTTAACCAGAAGAATGGTGCCAAAGGCTCCGGTGCTGAACAGCCACTGAACAGCCAGAAGCAGATTAAAGAGGCGGGGGTTTGGAAGATTTACCAGTGTCAGCAGGGCAAGTGCCAGCTGAAGATACAGAATGGGCCGCCTGCCCGTGTAGGCAGAGTCCTGAAAAATAAAATTCAGGAAGAACCAGGATAGAACCAGCGGCAGAAGCGCATAGAGCAGGAGGCCGAGGTCTGCGAAAACCCGGAGCTCCAGCCTCAGGAAAAGCATACACCAGGTGATAAAGACCAGAACCAGAGTGTAGCGCCTTAAAAAGGCATTGCTGCGGTAGTTTTGAAGCTGGATGAGGACGGCGCCGAGATCTGTCAGAAAAATGACAGCCATGGGCATCAGCGCATCAGCGCCAAAATCCAGATGAAGCCGGAACTCCCAGCATAAAAAAACGGTCAGAAGCAGTTGGTTGATCATAAGCAGCAGCTGTGAGTTGAGATAGTGGTTTTTCATGGGAGCCTCCTTTCTGATGTTTTTTTTATTGGTTGAATAGTCAAAATAGCCTCGTAACTTCTTAAACGTGTTTATAAGTTTCGCCGCAAAATGGCTTGAATACAGGTTCTTTCACGTATTGTCTTAAATCCGCTTATATCTCTTTATCTCTTCTCTTTGTAAGCGCGGGCGTCAAAAAAGCGTCAACATAGAAATGAATTGTTACGCGGTAGAACGGCATTTTGAGGTGTGGGAACATAAACCCTTGTCGACTCATTTTCGCACCTGCAAGGCTGCATGAATGCTGCACTTGTGACGCTCTACTTGGGAACATGCTACCCCAGTAATTAGTAGTGAGCGAAAGCACTCATTGCTTTCGCTCGCTTGATTAACCACATAGGCGGGGGACAGATGGGCTTGTCAACACGGGCGCAGTCCGTTCATTTTATCGTTAACAAGGGCGGCTGGCTCTGCCAGCACCAAAACGGCCGCCATTATTCTCGATAAACAAAATGTTGAACACTGTCATCGAGATTTTCCAAGAGTTGTTTTGCATTTGTAGGATATATTTCAATATCACTTAATTTATCAATCGGAACCCAGTGAAATTCAATCTCAAAATTTCGGCCCTCAAGCTGTTCTTGTGCCATAAATATGCCTTTTTTTGGTGTATCTCCATCTTCAATTACAACTGTATAATATAAGCAAATCTGATGACAAAGCTTTCCTCCCCATGAAAAGAAAATTTCGCCAACCCATTTTAATTCACTAACTGAAATATCAGCGCCAATTTCCTCTTTGAATTCACGCATTAGCGTTTCTTTATTTGTTTCCCCAAACGCAACATGTCCTCCAGGAAAAGAGAATCCACTGTCGTTTGTGGGCCTTTGAAGAAGAACCTTGCCATTTTGTATACAGATGCCAGCTACTCGATACGAAAACACATAATCGTCGGTCTTAAACAATATATCAGACATATAATTTCCTCCTTTTGCAAAATATAAGCTTACGTTGTTGAATTTTCATTCTTATTGTACATTATTTCCAACTGAAGGCTATCGGCTGGCACAGTGTATCAATGCCTCTGTGAATTCTTATTGTACATTATTTCCAACTGAAGTTCCACTTCGTTTGGCATATTCTCACGGCTAGGCATTTGTAAAAAGCAAAGAGGGCTTGGGAGCATTCGCAATAAGTCATTTTTGGGAAGAGGGTACCCTCTTCCTATGCTTGCTACGGAAGTTTTCAACTTCAAAAAGGGGAATGGAAAGGAACGAAAATGAATTTCCAACGTGGCACGGGGAAAAGCAGTTTTTTGCTCCCAAATGGAGTCTATTTCCTCATATCTTCTTAATCCTTTTTATAAGTCCTCACGGAGTGCGGGCGTCAAAAAAGCGTCAAAGTACCTTTTGAAGCTACCCACATGAGAATGCAAAAAGTCGCAGTAATACAGTATTCATGCGGGTTTCGGCGGGCTGTGGGCATCCCCCCCTACATAAACCATTCCACTATTTTTTATTATAGCATAATTCAGGCATTGTCTGCGACGTGGCAGCAGGCCAATTGTGTGAGGATATAGTACAGTGCAAAAACGAGCAGGTACAGCGCATAGGACAGTATAAAAGGCTGCAGAAGGGCTGTACCGCTGATGATTTGCGGCATAAGGGCATTGTAGCACTGCAAGGCAAAAAAGCTGTGCAGTCCACCGAGAACGCAGGGAATGCTGAAAAGAATCAGGTTCTGTTTTCCGATAATCCGGTGCAGCGCCTTTTTTTGATAGCCCAGCTTTTTTAAAATCTCGAAATCCTTCAGGTCATAGCGGGTGTCAGAAAGGCTTTTAAAATAAAGGATACAGCCCATGGCAATAAAGAATATCAATGCGCCAAAGGCGGTTAAAAGCAGGTTTGGGCTGCTGGCGATCAAAAATTCATCCTTTTTAAGACAGGCGCTGGCAAAACGGTAGTCACCCTCGAAAAGCGGCGCAAGAGCTTGGGCGGTGGCGGAATCCTCTGACAGGCTGCCGCCAAAAATACTGACAACAGAGGCCGCTTCTAGGCCTGACTGAGCCAAAACGGCGTAGAGGGCATCTGAGACAATGAGCGTTCCCACGCCTTCGTTGGCAAAGCCAGTGGCATTCTCCAGGGTGGTTCTATCTATTTGGATGCGCTGTGTGGCTCCGTCTGGCAGGGTCAGATCATAGACGGTGCCGGCAAGCGGATCGCTGCCGCTTAGATAGCGGACGAGGACCGCTTCATTTTGGGAGAGGGACAAAATAACGGGTTTTTTCATGGCGGTCATACGGCGGTTGTAGTCGGACTGACGCATAAGGGCAAAGTGTGCGCCGTTGTTTTTTCGGGCGTACTCAAAATCCGGAAGATCCGGCGAATCGGAGGCGGCGAGGAGCAGACGGGTTTCAATGACCTGATAATCTTCCTGGGCATGGCAGCGGCGGATGAGATCGAGGGCTTCGGACACTTTTTGTTGGTTTTCTCCGGGAAACTCAAGGGCAGCGGGTGTGATTCTGGAAAGCCCCTGCTCTGAAAAGGAGTAGGTGCAGAGCGTGGAGCCCAGTATACCAAGGGTGGCGGCGGAGAGCAGGGTGAGCAAAATGAGCATACGCGCGTTGCTGCGGATGCGGTGCACAAATTTTGGTAAAACCACAATGGTGTCGGGTCTGTAAAACCATTTTTCGCACCGGCGGATACTCT
This sequence comes from Eubacterium sp. 1001713B170207_170306_E7, assembly GCF_015547515.1. Lineage (NCBI taxonomy): Bacteria > Bacillati > Bacillota > Clostridia > Eubacteriales > Eubacteriaceae > Eubacterium > Eubacterium sp. 1001713B170207_170306_E7. Next base: position 446,275 of record NZ_JADMVE010000004.1, on the reverse strand, counting down.
GGACGCCAAAGGGCAGAAAGGAGCGTATAAAGAAAACCGTTCCGATGGTTACGAGAAGAAAAGTCAGCCCTGCCATGGGCAGAAATCCAACAGTTACCCAGAGTGAACGGACACCGGCGGTAATATTGAAGGCCAGACCGTAGCCAGAAGCCAGGAATACCAGTCCCATACCAGCGGATACGGGGCTCAGTTTCAGGGGCTTTTCGCTTTTCTTCTCAAGTCTCACCATTGATAAAATACGGACCTTTCTTAAAATGGCGCCGTTTGACAAGAGCAGAAAAAGCAGAACAGCAGCGATGAAAAGCGTGGTTTGCAGCAGGGCGTCAGGATTAAAAAGCAGAACGGACGACAGATCAATTTTCAAATCCAGAAAGGCGGAAAGCAGAAGAACCACACCCTTGTGGAGAAGGCTGCCGATGAAAAGGCCGGAGAGCAGAGCAGCAGAGATGATCAGAAGGTTTTCAAAGAAGAGCAGGCCCATGACTCGGGTCTTTCGAAAGCCGAGCAGAGCGTAGACACCGAGCTCTCCCATGCGCCGCTTTGTGAAGAAGCTGTTGGAATAGACCATATAGAACAGAACAAAGGCCATGAGAATAACGGAGACCACGCTGGTCATGGCCTCGACCCGTCCGTCCTCAGATATTTTTTCCAGGATTAAGGTATTCATGGAAAAGGCTTTAAAGCAGCTGTAGACAGCGAGAACGAGGGTGACTGATAGAAAATACAGCAGATAGAAGCCATAATTTTGTTTCAGGTTTTTACAGGCAAGAAAAAAGAGTTTCATAAAAGCCTCCTATTGTCCTAAGGCTGAGACAGCGGCAAGAATCTGGCTGTGAAAATGGGCAGGTGTCTGATCCTTGCGGTGTAATGCCCTGACGATACGGCCATCCTTAAAGATAAGGATCCGGTTTGCAAAGCTGGCGGCATAGGCGTCGTGAGTCACCATGAGAATGGTGGTCTTAAGATCGACGTTTACTTCGCTGAGCTTTGTCAGCAGCGCGGCGGCCGAGGCGGAATCCAGAGCCCCTGTGGGCTCGTCAGCAAAGAGGATGGCCGGATTCTTAACCAAAGCCCTTGCGGCGGCAGTTCTCTGGCGCTGTCCGCCGGAAAGCTGGGCGGGATACTTGTTCAGGAAAGAGGCAATGCCAAAACGCGCTGCCAGCTTCCGAACCATTGTGTCAACCTTGTGGGCTGGAGTGCCGATGAGCGTCAGCGGTACGGCGATGTTTTCCTGCACAGTCAGGCTGTCGAGCAGAAAATATTCCTGAAAGATAAACCCAAGTCGGTCACGCCGGAAGTCGGCGGCAGCGTTGTCCTTCAGGTCCTGAATATCAACACCGCCGAGGGTGATACGCCCCTCGGAGGGGACATCAATGGTGGAAAGGACATTGAGCAGCGTGGTTTTTCCAGAGCCCGAGGCGCCCATAATCCCCAGAAACTCGCCGGAGGCGACCTTGAATGAGACGTGATCTAGAGCTGGCGGCTGGTTTTTATCATAGTATTTTGTCAGATTTTGTGCGTTCAGTAAAACAGACATGGTTTTGTTCTCCTTGTTTTTAATAAGCTGGTTTTTATTATACGGTGAACAGGAAAGGAAAGAATGAGTAAAAAGCGCATATTTTTTATTTGTATAAAGGGCCAAAGAGGTTTAAAATAAAGGTGTAATTGAGTTTTTGGGTTTACAATTTAGAAATAATTGAACTGACGGAGGGTTAGTAATGAAAGAAATAATTGGTTTTATTGGATGCGGCAATATGGCTCAGGCCATGATCGGCGGTGTGGTAAACAGCAGACTTTTTAGCGGCGATCATATTATCGCCTATGATCCATCGGAAGCACAGCGCCAGAAGGTGAGTGAAAAATTCGGTATCCGGACAGCCGAATCCAATATCCAGGTAGCCGGCAAAGCCGACTATCTGGTGCTGGCGGTTAAGCCCTTTGTCTATGCCGATGTCCTGCGGGAGATTGCCGGTCACATCAAAAAGGGTGTGATTGTGATTGTGATCGCAGTGGGCGTGGAATTTAGTGATGTTAAGGATATTTTGGGTATGGATACTAAGGTGGTCCGGACACAGCCGAGCACGCCTGCCTTTGTCGGTGAGTCCGACTCTACGATCTGTCCGGATGATTTAATGACAGAGCAGGATATTGATGCGGTCACGACGATTTTTAAAAGCTTTGGCAAGGTCGAGATCATCAGCGAAAAGCTGATGAATGTGGTGCCGGCCATCGCCAGCTCCGCTCCGGCTTACACCATGCTTTTGATTGAAGCCATGGCCGACGGCGGGGTGCTGCACGGCTTTCCAAGGGATCAGGCTTACCGTCTGGCAGCCCAGTCCGTATATGGCGCGGCAAAGCTGGTGCTGGAGACAGGAGAGCATCCGGCGGTTTTAAAGGACCAGATCTGCACACCTGGCGGCACGACCATTGAGGCGGTGCGCGCCTTGGAGGCTTCAGGCTTCAGGGACGCTGTCATCTCAGCGGTCGACGCGTGCGCACTCAAGTCCATCAGCTTACTGAAGAAATAAACGAAAAGAGGTTTTGAGCATGGATTCTTCTTTAATTACTAAATTGAGAAGAAAACTGAATTTGGAGCAGATGACATCGCTCTGCTCCGGTGAAAACAACTGGGAAACGAAATCCTATGAGGAGCCTGGAATCCCCAAGGTCGTAATGTCTGACGGCCCTCACGGCCTGCGGGTTGAGGTGAAGAACGAAGAGGGTAAGATCGGTGTGGGCGGCAGCGCCCCGGCCACCTGCTTTCCTCCGGCCGCCCTTGCGGCCTGCAGCTTTGATGAGGAGCTGATCCGGGAAATGGCCGCGGCGGTTGCGCAGGAGGCCCGTATGGCCGGTGTGGATTTGATTTTAGGCCCCGGTCTGAACATCAAGCGTTCGCCTCTGTGCGGCCGGAATTTTGAGTACTATTCGGAGGATCCTTACCTGTCCGGCCACCTGGCAAAGGCTTTTGTGGAGGGCGCCCGGCAGGAGCATGTTGGAGCGACCTTAAAGCATTTCCTGGGGAATAATCAGGAAACACACCGAATGACCGTCGACGCGCTGATTGATGAACGCGCTCTGCGTGAGATCTATCTGAAAGGCTTTGAAATTGCGGTTAAGCAGGGAAAGCCAATGGCGGTTATGTGCTCCTACAACAGCATAAACGGCGAGTTCTTATCTCAGAATAAGCGCTTTCTGACCGAAATCCTGAGAAACGAATGGGGCTTTGAGGGCATTGTGATGACAGACTGGGGCGCTGTTTACGACCGTGTGAAAGGCGTAAAGGCCGGTCTTGACCTGGAAATGCCCGGAAGCGGCGGTGTGAATGACAAAAAAATCTTTGATGCCGTCAAGGAAGGTAAACTTAAAAAGACAAAGCTCAACGAGATGGCAGAGCGCCTGATTGCCTTTGCCCTTGAAGCGGAGGAAAACCGTCAGGCAGCCGGGACACCGCAGGCGGTGGATGTCAACGCGCAGCATCTGATTGCCCGGCGCGTTGCGGCTGAGAGCATGGTGCTGCTCAAAAACGAAGAAAATCTCCTGCCCCTTGATTGTGAGGGACTGAGAAGAATTGCCGTTATCGGGAAAATGGCTTTTGACCCCAGGTACCAGGGTTCAGGAAGCTCAAAGATCAACCCCTACCGGATTGAGGCGCCCTACGACGCCATTGTGAACGAGACCGAAGGCCGGGTTAAGCTGCTGACCGCCCAGGGCTATTCGGACAGCTCCGACGAAAAACATGAAAGAATTGTACTGGAAGCAGCGGAAACAGCTGGAAAAGCCGATGTGGCGGTGGTGTTTGCCGGATTGCCGGATAAGCTGGAGTCGGAGGGCTATGACCGGACATCCCTTAAGCTGCCGGAGAACCAGCTGGAGATGATCCGGCTTGTCTGTGAGAAACAGCCCAATACGGTTGTCGTATTGTTTAACGGCGGTGTGGTAGACCTGGAATTTGAGAGCCAGCCAAAGGCAGTTCTGGAAGCCTGGCTTGGCGGACAGGCTGTAGGCGCGGCGGTTTCGGATATTCTTTTTGGACGGGTCAGTCCGTCGGGGCGGCTGGCGGAGACCATCCCCATGCGTCTTGAGGATACGCCTGCCTATATTAACTTTCCCGGCACAGAGGACTGCGTCAACTACGGCGAGAGTATTTTTGTGGGATACCGCTATTACGACTATGTGGACCGGCCGGTCCGCCACCCCTTTGGCTTCGGGCTCAGCTATACCCGCTTTGAGTACAGTGATATGAAGGCATCGGCCTCGGATGACGGCACAGTGCTGGCCAGCTGCCGGGTAAAGAATACCGGAGCGCGCGCGGGCAAGGAAGTGGTTCAGCTTTATACCGGAAAGTCGGACGGAAAAGTCCAGCGTCCGGTACGGGAGCTCAGGGGCTTTACTAAAATTGCACTGGCACCCGGCGAGGAGAAGGTCGTGGCCTTTGAGCTGTCTCAGGACGACTTTACTTATTTTAATCCAACCACCAACGCGTGGACACAGGAAGAGGGCCTGCACCGGATTTCCATTGGCGCCTCGAGCCGGGATATCCGTCTCGAAGCTGAGGTTGCGCTGCCAAAGCCGCCGCTGCCAAAGCTTACGCGCTATTCTTATATGGACGATTTTATGGCAAATCCGAGGGGACGGCAGGTGATCGAGGTCATCATGTCCCAGTTCCAGAATGTGACAGGGCAGGCCATTGATACCGAGGATGCCTTTTTTATGACCATGCTCCACGGCACCCCGGTTTCCAAAATCGTGACCTTTACCAACGGACTGCTGAGCGATAAAAGCGTGAACCGGATTCTGGAGTTTGTCAATGGCGAGGACGACAGTGAGACTTTTGACATTCGCTGTCTTTTCGAAGATAAAGCGGAAAGAAAAAACTGGTTCCAGTCCATGCTGGAGGGAATCTTCGGCAAAAAAGATGACAGTGATTTTTATACGGTCGACTGCTCAGTCCGTGATCTGATGGCAAATCCTGAAACCAGGGCTGTGCTGGCCAAATACTGTCCCGATGAGTACATGAAGGGCGAAATTATGGACATGATCATCAGTATGGGGGTTACCATGCGCAAGGTGCAGAAGCTGATCCCAGATGAATACTATCCATACAGCCTGCTGACCACCATTGATGAAGAGCTGAGGCGCATTAAAAAAGATAAAAAAGAAGAAAAATAAATTTTGCTTGACTTGAAGTGGACTCCAGGTGTTATGCTGTACAGAGAAGCAAAGCGGATTTTAGTTTGGAGGTAGAGAAGCATGACCATTTCGGAAGTGGCAAAAAAATACGAGCTTTCAGCGGATACAATCCGCTATTATGAACGGATTGGGTTGATTCCCAGAGTAAACCGAAGCGCCAGCGGGATTCGGGATTTTACGGAAAGAGACTGCGGCTGGGTGGAGTTTATCAAATGTATGCGCGGAGCCGGGCTGCCCATTGAGGCATTGATCGACTACGTCGCTCTTTTCCAGCAGGGAGAAATGACCGTTGAGGCCCGGAAGACCATTCTGATTGAACAGCGGGATGTGCTGGTTGAGCGCATGAAGGAAATGCAGACCACGCTGGAGCGTTTAAACCAGAAGATTGAGCATTATGAGGAGGGACTCCATGTCGCTGAAAAGCGCCTTCAAAAAAGGGGCGACTAGAATTTAAGAGCAAAGTAAGTTAAGACAGGCGTGTGCCAGGGCGGCACGCGCCTGTTTTTGCGGTTTAGGCTTTTTTAGTTTTAATTTCAGAGCATTTGGGCTATAATAAAAGGTAAAAGAAAGATAAAGAAGGTTAATCATGAAAGTTTTGACAGTTGATACTGCCACGATTGTCGCGACCGCGGCAGTGGTGGATGAGAATAAATTGGTTTGTGAGACCATCGTCAATTTTCAGAAAAAGCATTCTGAAAAGCTGATGCCCGCCATCGACCATATGCTCAAGGACGCCGGCCTGACCATTCAGGATATGGACGCCTTTGGCATTGTTAACGGGCCGGGCTCCTTTACGGGGCTGCGCATCGGTATGGCGACGGTCAAGGGCTTTGCCCAGGCGCTTGATAAACCGGTGATTCCAGTTTCCACGCTGGAGGCGCTGGCCTGCAATCTGCCCTACGCAGACGGTGTGGTCTGTCCGATCCTCGACGCCCAGCGGTCACAGGTTTATACGGGCTTGTTCCGCTTTAATGAGGAGGAGGGCATGGTGGCCGAGCTTGAGGACTCGGTTATGGATATTGAGGTCCTCATCGGAATTTTGCAGGATTATTCCGACGGCCCGATTTACCTGCTGGGGGACGGCGTTCCGCGCTTTTACGAGACAATGGCCGAAGCCCTGCCGGGAATAATCAAGGTGAAGCAGCATTTATCCATGAACCGGGCTTCGTCGGCGGGAACTCTGGCAGTTGAGCGCGCGCTTAAAAAGCAGTGGCAGGACTATAAAAGCGTCGAACCAGTTTATATCCGTCCTTCCTATGCTGAAGAGCATAAAAAATAGGATGACGGCAGAAATACGTGAAATGCGGAAGCAGGACGCTTCCAACTTATATGAAATCGGACAGGCGTGCGGCTTGGGTTCATGGTCGCTCGAGTCGTATGTCAATGAATACAATAACCCCATTGCCAAATATCTGGTGGTGGAAGCGGAGGGACAGGTTGTCGGCTTTGCGGGCATCTGGTGTGTGGTGGACGAGGCGCAGGTGATGAATGTCGGTATTCTCGGGAAATACCGACAAAACGGCCTGGGTACCCAGCTCATGGCGGCTTTGATCAAAACCGCCAGAGCCCAGGGGTGCAGCTGCATGACACTGGAGGTCAAGGAAACCAATGTGGCTGCAATTCGTCTCTATAAAAAAATGGGCTTTTCGGCCGCCAGCATTCGTGAGAATTATTACCCGGACCACGCAAACGGCCTTATGATGAGGAGGGGTGATCTTGGATAAAAAATCTTTGGCAACAGCCATTATCATGGGGATTGTGTTCCCTGTTTTTGTACTTATAACCTCGATGGAATGGGCGGTGTTTGACCGCGGCTTTTTTCTGGATCAGCTGGATAAAAACAATGTTTCCCAGACGACCGGCATTGCGTCGAAGGAGCTGCCGGCTGTAACGGATCAGATTTTTGCTTTCCTGAAGGGGCAGCGCGAGGATTTTAATATCTATGCCGAGATGGAAAATGATCTGTACGTTCCGCTTTTTAATGAGGAAGAACGGATTCACATGGATGATGTGTTCGGTCTTTTAAAGGTGGCGGTGATTGTTCAGGTGGTGTGTGGTGTTCTGTTCCTGGCGGGGCTGATCCTGTTATTTTTCTGGAACAGAGCGGCCATTGCCAAGGCCGTGCTCGGCGGCTCTGTTTTTGGTCTGGTGCTGCTTCTGGCAGCGGCTCTGGCAGCTGTTTTTGATTTTACAGCTGTTTTTCAGGCGGCCCACCGGCTGATCTTTACCAATGATTACTGGTATCTTGACCCGAATGAAAGTGTTTTGATCAACATTGTGCCTGAACCTTATTTTATCGCGCTGGGGCTGAGAATCGTGATCATCGCAGCAGTGGTCTATCTGATTGGGGCTGTGGGCGGCGGCTTTTTCAGCCGGCGTTTTGCTCAGCGGAAATTCATGAAAAATTCAAAAAGAAAATTTTAGAAAGTGAGTTCTATGAAAATATTAAGCATTGAGACATCCTGTGACGAAACCTCGGTGGCAGTGGTTGAGGACGGAAGAAAGGTTCTGACCAACCGGATTTACTCACAGATTGATATACATAAAAAATACGGCGGCGTGGTGCCTGAGATCGCGTCCAGAAACCACGTGATGAAGCTGCCATATATTATCGAAGAAGCCCTGGAGGAAAGTGGGCTGGGATTTCAGAATATTGACGCCATCGCGGTGACCAACGGCCCGGGGCTGGTGGGGGCGCTGCTGATCGGCGTATCCGAAGCCAAGGCTTTGGCCTACAGCCTGGGACTGCCTCTGATCGGCGTAAACCATATTGAAGGGCATATCGCCGCAAATTTCCTGCAGTACCCGGATCTGGAGCCGCCTTTTTTAACACTGGTGGTATCCGGCGGGCACAGCCACCTGGTAATGGTGCGGGATTACCAGACCTTTGAGATCATTGGAAAGACAAGGGATGACGCGGCGGGAGAAGCCTATGATAAAATTTCCAGAGTTCTGGGCCTGGGATATCCCGGAGGCCCGGCCATTGATAAGGCCGCCCGGGAGGGAAACGCCCACGCGGTTGAGTTTCCCAGAGTTTTTTTGGAAAAGGACAGCTACGATTTCAGCTTCAGTGGCTTAAAATCCGCGGTGCTCAATTACCTGAACAGTAAAAAGATGAAGGAGGAGCCCATCGTGGTGGCAGACGTAGCCGCCTCTTTCCAGCTGGCAGTCATCGAGGTGCTGGTTGAAAAAGCGATTCACTGCGCGCTGGAACAAAAGGTCGATAAAATCTGTATGGCCGGCGGTGTTTCCGCCAACAGCCTGCTACGGGAAATGATGCAGGAGAAGGCAGAGGAGAACGGGCTTGAGCTGTATTACCCTGCGCCCATACTGTGTACAGACAATGCTGCAATGATCGGCTCCATGGCCTATTACAACTATATCAATGATGTAAAAAGCGACTTGTATTTAAATGCTGTACCCGGCCTGAAGATTGGCAGCAGATAATGGGTATTATTCTATTATTAAAAGCGACAGTGTAAAGCGGTACACGCTGTTTCGGCGTATACCGCTTTGCAGTGTGACTGGAAAGAGGTGCATTTGATTTGAATCGAATCAGGCAATGGCTTCAGGGCGGTCCTCACAGCGAGCATAAAGGCGGTCTTGAAATTTTAAAATACATTGGGCCGGGTTTACTGGTTACCGTGGGTTTTATCGATCCGGGCAACTGGGCTTCCAATGTGGCGGCCGGGGCAGAGTATGGATATTCTCTTTTGTGGATGGTGACGCTCTCCACCATTATGCTCATTATTTTACAGCATAACGCCGCGCATCTTGGAATCGCGACGGGCTACTGTATGTCGGAGGCGGCGAGCCAATATCTGCCCAAGTGGCTTAGCGTTCCGGTTCTGTCGACCGCTGTCCTGGCGACAATCGCCACCGTTATGGCAGAGGTACTGGGCGGGGCCATTGCACTCGAAATGCTTTTTTCAATTCCCATAAAAATCGGCTCCATCCTGGTAACGGCCCTGGCGCTGTTCCTGCTTTTAAGCAACTCCTATAAAAAGCTGGAGCGCTGGATCATCGGCTTTGTATCATTGATCGGTGTCTCCTTTCTGGTTGAGATACTTATGGTTCATGTCGACTGGGGCGCTGCTGCTGTTTCATGGGTCAGACCATCGACACCGCCAGGCTCCATGCTGGTGATCATGAGCGTGCTGGGCGCTGTGGTAATGCCCCACAATCTTTTTCTGCACTCCGAGATAATCCAGAGCAGGCAGTGGAATACGAAGGAAGAATCTGTCATCAAAAAACAACTGAAATTTGAGTTTACAGATACCCTGGTGTCCATGATTATCGGATGGGCCATCAACAGCGCCATGATTTTAATGGCAGCGGCGACCTTCTACAAAGCGGGCCTGCAGGTAACCGAGCTCTCTCAGGCGGCCGATATGCTCAAACCGCTGGTCGGCTCGGGCGCATCGCTGATTTTCGCCTTTGCTCTTTTGATGGCAGGTATCAGCTCATCCGTTACTGCTGGCATGGCAGGCGGTACCATTGTGGCGGGGATGTTCAAGGAGCCCTACGATATTCACGACCGCCACAGCCAGCTTGGGATCGTTGGTATCTTTCTGGCGGCATTGGTCATTATCTTCTTTGTGACCGATCCGTTTATGGGGCTGGTTTACAGTCAGATGCTCCTGTCCATCCAGCTGCCGGTCACGATTTTCCTCCAGATTTATCTGACCACCTCCAGGAAAATCATGGGGAAATTTGCCAATGGCAAGATCGACTTTACGATTCTGCTGATTGTCGGAATACTGGTAACAGCGCTGAATGTCATGCTGCTGGTGAGCAGCTTTCAGTGAAATTTGGATTTTTTAACGCAATGAACCACGATATATAGCGGTATGCGTCGTTTTGGCGTATACCGTTTTTTGAAATGAGATTAAAATAAGTACGTAAAAACAGGATTTTATGGTATACTATTTTTGGTTGAAAACCATTAACTTTTTGAGAGGTATTAATATGAAGGATGCTATAAACATTAACCTTGACGAGCTGTCACAGATAGAAGACTATTGCCTGTCCGCTGTTAATCGTTGTGGAGAGTTTGTCTGTTATTCGAAAGGTTGTGAATTAATTGAAGGTTATGACCACGGGGAGGTTCTTGGTAAAAAACCAAATGATTTGTACCATAAAGCAAAGACGCGAAAAGAGGAGAAGTCGAAATCTCTTATTATGGAAACACTGAGAACAGGAAAATCGCTTAAAAATGTAATCAATGTTTATGAGACGAATCATCATCAGAAAATAACGTCGGTTTGCAGCACCTATCCTTTATTTGACCAAGAGCAAAAACTTCGTCTGGTGTTGTGTGTGTACAGGGAAATTTCTGATTATTTAAATATGGTTTCAGTCATAAACAAACAAAAGATCGAGCTGAAAAGCAGTGAAGATTTTGAATATCACAATGGTACAAAATATGTTTTTGAAAGTATTGTTGGAGAAAGCCCAAAAATAAAAAAGTGTATCGAACAGGCAAAAATTGCATCGAAAACATTGGAACCTATTCTGATATATGGTAAAACCGGGACTGGAAAAGAGCTGTTTGCGCAGAGTATTCATAACGCCAGTGTGTATTACAAGAAAAATTTTGTAGCAGTAAACTGTGCCGCCATTCCGGAAAATTTACTGGAGTCCACTCTTTTTGGCACGCGTAAAGGCTCTTTTACAGGGGCTTTGGATACAAAGGGCCTCTTGTATGAAGCGGAAGGCAGCACCTTGTTCTTAGATGAGCTCAATTCGATGGATATACGAATGCAGTCTAAATTTTTGCGTGTTCTGGAAACTGGTAAATACCGGAGAGTCGGCGAAACAGAGGAGAGAAGCTGCAGCGTGCGAATTATTAGCGCAGTCAACAGGGAGCCACAAAAATTAATTCAGGAGGCTAAATTAAGAGCGGATTTATACTATCGCTTGGCAGTCTTTGATATTAATCTTCCAGCTTTAAGAGAACGAGTACAGGATATAAAAATACTAACGGCCTTTTTTCTGGAAACACTGGGACCAGTGTTGGGTAAAAAGGTGACAAGTATTTCACCAGAAGTGGGAAAAAAGTTTTCAGAGTACTCCTGGCCGGGTAATGTAAGAGAACTCAGACACGTGCTGCATCAGAGTATTTGTATGATGAAAAACAATGATCTGGTTTTGGATGAGGAACATTTGCCTGAATATATACAATCGTTTGAAAGTAGTTACCATTTTTCTGGAAAAATGGTTATACATGAAAATATGGACTTGAAAAATACATTGGATCAATATGAAAAAGATTTGATCGAAGCGGCATTAGTAAAAAATAACTTCAATATTACAAGAACGGCAGAGACGCTTAATATAACCAGGCAGTCACTGCATCATAAAATCAACAAATATGAACTAAAGGCTCTCTAAATTTTTTAGAGAGCCTTTTTGTAATGCTCAACTGTTTTTTCTTCCTTTTCGATAAATAATAAAGGCAAATACAGCGGCAATAATGGACCAGGCAACCATCCATATAAATATTTTGTTAAAGCCGCTGACTGGGTCGGCGTCAATCCAGGAGCCCATGAGCGAAGTCATGAATGCGTCAGGAATAAACGCAATAAAGGATATAATACCTGTTGCGATGCCGGTTAATTCCAGTGGAATTCCACCTTCACCCATAACTGAAAAGTATATGGATTTTACACTATAGTATAAAAAGGCTAATATCATTGAGACGGCAATAGAAAGTATTACCACAGATGTCAGGAAAGGACTGAGTCCAGAGCAGATTACGATTCCACAGAACAGGTAAATAATAAAAATCAATTTTGATTTTGCTTTATCAGCTAAAATACCGCCAAGTATACCGGCCAGCACCACGACAATATAGTTTCTGAAAATAGCGAGTCCCGCCGAAAGTTCCTCAGAAATTCCTAAAATTTGGGTGGCATATGTTCCCAGATAGTTTACACCAGACATGATGACACAATAGCAGCTGAACATGAAAATGGAGAGCAGCCAGGTTCCAGGAAGTTTGAGCACTCTGCTGATTTTACAGAGTATACTGGATTCCTTCGCAGCGTCCTCAGTATCCGTTGACAATTCGTTCTGCTTTTTTTCGGTTTTTGGAAGAAAGATGATGCTTAAAACACCGAAAAGGCCATAGATAACGCCAAATGATAGCAAAATCATACGCATACCTGAGATTTGGCTGGTAAAAAGGCTCAGCAGTCCCAGAAAGATAAAGCCGACAATGGCACTGATAATGCCGCGTAAAGCCTCGCTTGTTCCAAAGATTTTACCCTGTTCGTTCTCATTTCCTAGGCTTCGCAGCAGTTTAATATAAGCGGCCCACATGGTACCGGCGTTAAAAACTGCAAAGAGTGCGCTGATAATGACCAGGGAAGTATAATCAGGAAATGAAGCTTCCCAGAAAGTCAGAGCCATACTGGCAAAGAAGGAAGCCGCCAGCATTACACGAGAGCTGAATTTATCAGCCAGGACGCCGCCGATCGGGTAACAGAAAAGTGAAACCAGCCCATAGATTGATCCTAAATTACCAAACTCAAAGTTTGTCAGCTGAAAAGCAGTGACAAACTGATCATAAAAAGAAAAGCGAATATAGGGAATAAAATAGATTAGCCCGACCATTATACTGATTAATCCGACTAAAAAGTTACGTTTTATCTTAGACATGATAAACTCCTTAATGCAGCCGCAGAGAACAGACATCAGTCTCTGCGGCAAAATATATTTTATAATCCATTACGATATTCGATCGGAATATATTGATTTAACAGTTTTTCCTGTTCTTTTGTGACAGGCGTAGGTTTGAAGGAATCAATACGTTTTTTCACTTCTCCCTGCATTTTTTCTTTCAGAGAAAGTGAGCCGTGATTTTGCCATTCATTAGGATCGAGTTTGTTCAGATATTTTGTAACGTAGAATTCTTCACGAAACATTTTGGGGGTGCGCCCGGTAAGAAAATTGCCGCGAGACCCTGTTTTTTCGACAATGTCCATACAGAATTTTTCTTCTGAGGCATCAATACCAGAATTGAGACGTTCAGTGAAATTATAAATTTCCTCGTCCAGAATAAATTTTTCAAAGCAAGTAACATTGTATGTCCCCATTGTGCCCAAAGCGTGAAAAACCATATCTGGTTTTACCTCAGAAGTTGTCCGAATGGATAACATGGCTTCCATACCTGCCTGATAATCCAGTTCCTTTGCGTCGCTAAAAGCGCCTCCGGTTCTGAAAGGGATACCATAATAGTCTGCGATGCCGGCAGTGGCGTAAAAAATAAGCGCAGCTTCGGGATTTCCCATACAAAGCTGTACAGAACGCAAATCCGTTGAACCTGAAACATTGGCATATATAATGGGTGTGCCAGGCTGAATTAATTGAGATAAAACAATACCAGCGAGAAGCTCGGCATTGGCCACGGTCAGCAGACTGATGACAGAAAATGGGGCGGTGAGCACAGGCATCGCGCAGGTGGCAAACCAAACGCCCTGTCTTTCCTCACAGACTGCAAACATCCTTTCAAGCGGATCATGGTCATAGCACAGAGGTGTAATAGGGTTAAAGCCGTGTGAGCCGACAACCTTGTCGTAAATACCTTCATAATCCTGAACAAGGCGGATTCCTCTTCTGTAGGCCTCGCGGAGCCGGCCTTTTGCAACCGTCGCGGTATTTGGGTTTGCAAAAGGGACTGGCTTATTGGCATATTTTAAAAGTAAAGCCAAAAACCCAAGCTCAGTCTCATTTTGTGTAAATTTTTTGGAGGTAAAACAGGGATTCGTCATCACACAATCTAGAACAGGACTTGTATCCGAAAGCTTAACCCAGTCAATAATATCTTTGTTTGTAAAAGTTCTTATTCGGTTGCCATCCTGTAAATAAGCAGAACCGGACACCGGAAGCTTTACATAACTGTGGCCGCCGATGCGAACGTCGCCCTTTGACGAATAGATTGTAAACTTCTTTGGTACGGTTTTTAAAGCTTCCTCAAGCATTTTTTCTTCGATATAAACCTTGTCACCTTCAATTCTTGCTCCATGCGCTTTAAAAACAGATAAAGCCTCTTCGTGTTCAAATTTTACGCCTACCTTTTTTAAAATAGTGAGCGTATGCGCGTGTATTTTTTCAATATCTGCCTTAGAAATATATTTTTCGTATGCTTTCATCGATATTCTCCTCAATAATTTTGTATGGCGCCATTTACTTTATGTTTATATAAAGCAAGGAATATGCCAAAAATAATATGAAAATTTGGAGTATTTAGTCTGTTTTAAAGCGTTGCCAAGCGTAAAAAGAATAAAAAGCGTAAAGGTAATTGTCAGTGACAAAAAAATATACAGTTTATGTCTTCCGAGTAGGCTATGTTTTGAAGAAAAGTGTAAAATAATTTGTCTATTTTACGTAAAAAAGAAAATATTACTAAAATAAAGAAGCTGTATTAAAAATTTTGTTTTTATCTATGAGTCAGTTTGTCAAGATGCACCAGCATTGATTATTATGATGCCAGTGACCAGAAGCTTTCAATCGGTATTGAGCGAGAACTGCTTTTTCATATTTATGGCAGGCGTAATCTGAAAAGTGATCTGGTGGTCTGCAGGCGGCCTGATTAGATGTTTAGATTTTATCTAAAAAGGTATATAAGTTGCAGTGATCCACTAGAACTTGCGATGTAACGGAGGCAAAAATGAAAAAGATCTTAGTAGTTTTGACCAATACAGCAAAATATGGAGCAAAAAATGAGGCAACTGGCCTATGGCTGTCCGAAGCGACTGAGTTTGTGAAGGAGCTGGTACGTGCTGGTTATGGAATTGATTATGTCAGCCCGAGGGGAGGCTATGTGCCAATCGACCCTCGCAGTCTGAAAAACGCTTATGTCAATGCGGACGTGTTTGCTTTTTATAATTCAGAGGATTTCCAGAACAGGGCACTGGCACAATCCCTTGAGCCATCGGATATCAATGCTTCCGATTATACGGCGATCTACTATACAGGCGGCCATGGGGTGGTCTGGGATTTCCCGGATAATAAAGCTTTGCAGGCAATCAGCCGGGAGATTTACGAAGCAGGCGGTTATGTAACCTCTGTGTGCCATGGATTGGCAGGGCTTTTGAATATAAAAAATTCAGATGGCAACTATCTCATATCGGGTAAAACCATTACTGGCTTTACAGAAACGGAAGAAATTCTGAGCGGAAAAAACAGATTGGTGCCTTTTGGTACTGAGAAAGAGGCCAGGAAGCGCGGAGCAAAATTTGTGAAGAAACGCGCTTTTAGTTCTTTTGCGGTACAGGACGGTCACCTGATAACAGGGCAGAATCCCATGTCGGGACAGGCTGTGGCAAAATGCCTGCTGAAAAGCTTAGGCGAGGGCCAGACCCGGTTATGATGTTTATGGTGAGGATACAGAACGTCTTAGTAAAAATGCGCAGATGCTTGACAGGCATTTGTGCTTTTTTATTTGAGATATTCCTGACTTTGGATTGAAATAATCAGGAAGATAAAGGCAGCGCAGGATTATCTTGACAGATGGCTGCTTCAATGATATTCTTTGGTTAGTTTAAACTAACTTTTTAAATAAGGATAACCAGAAAGAATACTGATATGACTAATTTCAATTTGGAGGTAGCTTGTAATGGAACTACAGTTAGGTGATGTCGGGGTAACAGCGCTGATTCCGCTTTCAAACAGGGCGAGCGAAACATTGAGGAAGCATCCCCGCATCAGAGATGAAAAAGCAGTGGAAATCATCAGGATGCTTGATATTGACACAAAGGATTACGACAAGCTGTTTACCCATGAATGTGTAATCGCCAGAACGATTATGTTTGATAACGCAGTTGAAAAGCTGCTGAAAAAATATCCTGACGGCGTATGTGTAAATATGGGGTGCGGTCTGGACGACCGATTCCAGAGGGTAGATAACGGGCGGACGATCTGGTTTGACGTGGACCTTCCAGCTTCAATAAAGGTGAGGAAAAGCGTGTATGAGGAAACGAAGCGCCGCAGAATGATCGGCGCAAGCGTCATTGATACAGATTGGATAGAGGCGGTAAAAACAGCGGCGGGCACAAACCCTGTGATTGTTATTGCGGAGGGATTGTTTATGTATTTCAGCAGGGAACAGACTAAGACAATTATCAATAATCTGACCACATTTTTTGATAAGGGATTCCTCGTGGTGGAAATGATGAATCCGTCCATGATGGATGAGAAAAAGCACGAAACCGTCAAGCACACCGACGCTAAGTTTGGATGGGGCACAAAATCCGGAAGGGAATTTGAGGCGCTGGACGCTAAAATAAAGCTGATCAGTGAAAAGAGTTTTGCGGAACAGCTGAGGAAATCGACGCTGATCAGTAAAATTATCGGTATTCTAAGTGCAAAGCTCAACAACCGGCTGGCTGTTTTTAGGTGGCAGCAGGAATAATGCAGTCTGGAAGTGCCTGAAAGAAGATTATTTGCAAAAAAATATTAAACAATCCTGAAATCCTGAAAAAAGTCATTAAATTTATTAAAAAGGTCTTGCAAATTTTGAGAGAATGGTTTAATATAATGTTAGCACTCAGAGGTAATGAGTGCTAACAAGAAGAAAATAATAAAAATCATAAATCATTAAAAATGGAGGAATCAAAAATGAGTTTAAAACCATTGGGAGACAAGGTTGTAATCAAAGTTAAAGAAGAAGAAGTAACGACTTCTAGCGGTATTGTGTTACCAGGTTCTGCACAGGAAAAACCACAGCAGGGAACCGTTGTCGCTGTAGGCTCCGGCGAAATCGTAGATGGCAAAAAAGTGCCGTTGGATGTCAAGGAAGGCGACGAAGTTATTTATTCTAAATACGCTGGCTCTGAAGTAAAGGTCGGTGAAGAAGAATTCTTGATTTTGAAACAGTCTGACATCTTAGCAATTGTTGAATAATTCAGAAAACCACATTTAATAGATTATAAATTTCAGGAGGAAGATTAAAATGGCAAAAGACATTAAATTCAGTGCAGACGCCAGAGAATCACTGATCGCTGGTGTAGATAAATTAGCAGACGCTGTAAAGGTAACCTTAGGACCAAAAGGAAGAAACGTTATCCTGGCAAAGAGCTACGGTGCTCCAACCATTACAAACGATGGTGTTACCATTGCTAAAGAAATTGAACTGGAAGACGCTTTTGAAAACATGGGCGCTCAGCTGGTTAAAGAAGTTGCTACCAAAACAAACGATGTAGCTGGTGATGGTACTACTACCGCTACCTTATTAGCTCAGGCTATTGTAAGAGAAGGTAACAGAAACGTTGTAGCCGGTGCAAACCCGATGGTTCTGAAAAAAGGGATTGAAAAGGCTGTAGAAGTTGTTGTTGACGAACTGAAAGCCAACAGCAAACCTGTAGAAACCAGAGAAGCGAAAGCTCAGGTAGCTTCCATCTCTGCCGCTGACACCGAAATCGGTGATTTAATCGCAGAAGCCATGACAAAAGTCGGCGACGATGGTGTTATCACTGTTGAAGAAGGCAAGGGCATGGGAACCGAACTGGAATTTACCGAAGGTATGCAGTTCGACAGAGGATACTTATCAGGTTACATGGTAACTGATACTGAAAAAATGGTTGCAGAATTAGACAACCCATATATCTTAATCACAGACAAGAAAATTACAAATATCCAGGAATTACTCCCAGTACTGGAACAGATTGTACAGCAGGGCGCTAAGCTTTTAATCATTGCTGAAGATGTTGAAGGCGAAGCTTTAACAACCTTAGTACTGAACAAATTAAGAGGAACCTTCAACTGTGTCGCTGTTAAAGCGCCTGGCTTCGGTGACAGAAGAAAAGCCATGTTACAGGATATCGCTGCTTTAACAGGCGGTCAGGTGATTTCTGAAGAAGTTGGTCTGGAACTGAAAAATGCCGACATGTCCATGTTAGGACGTGCCCGTCAGGTTAAGGTTGACAAGGACAACACCATTGTTGTTGACGGCCAGGGCGACCGCGCGGTTGTTGAAGAAAGAGTTGCTCAGATCAAGGCTCAGATCCCTGAAACCTCATCGGATTACGACAAAGAAAAATTACAGGAACGTCTGGCTAAACTGGCAGGCGGCGTAGCTGTTATCCAGGTTGGTGCTGCTACTGAAGTAGAACTGAAAGAACGTAAATACCGCATCGAAGACGCGTTGAACGCGACAAGAGCCGGTGTTGAAGAAGGTATGGTACCTGGTGGTGGATCTGCATTCATCGAAACCTTAGACAAGGTAGACGCTTTAATCGATACTCTGGAAGGCGACGAAAAAATCGGTGCAGCTATCATCCGCCGTGCCATTGAAGAACCTGTTCGTCAGATTGCTGAAAATGCCGGCCTTGAAGGCTCTGTCATTGTCAACGAACTGCGCAGTAAAGAAAACGGCATCGGCTTCAACGCTGCGACAGGCGAATTCGTCAACATGATCGAAGCTGGTATCATCGACCCGACCAAGGTAACCCGTACAGCGATCCAGAACGCTGCCAGCATCTGCGCAATGTTCTTAACCACCGAAGTTGCTGTAGCTGATTTACCGGAAGAAGCTGCTCCTGCAATGCCTCCAATGGGTGGCGGCGGAATGCCAATGATGTAATAAAAACCAATATAAATAGAATGATATGATTTTAAAACAGGCGGGATATTAAGTAAAAACTTAATATCCCGCTTTTTTAGTTTTCAAAAGGGACATTTTTATGTATAATGGCTTTATTGGAGCTTAGGCAGGAGAGAGCAAAATGTATAATATATTGATAGTAGACGACGATGCTTCGATACTGGAAGTAACGCGGATTTATTTTACAGGCCGAGGCTATAAGGTTTATACGGCCCCAAACGCCGGAGAGTGCCTGAAAACAGCGGCGCACATTCCCCTGGACTGCATTGTGCTGGATGTGGCGCTGCCGGATATGGATGGCTTTGAGGTGTGTGAAGCAGTAAAAAAACGTACGAATGTCCCGATTATTTTTGTGTCAAACTACGCAGAGGAGGACAAGCGGATTAACGGCTTTGTTTCCGGCGGCGATGATTATGTCATCAAGCCCTTCAGCCTGAGAGAGCTTGAGCTGCGTATCTGCGCGCGCATACGCCAGCAGGAGGGCATAACAAAATGCTGCGAAGCCCTGGATTTTGGAAAGCTGAGCATCAACGAGGCGGCGCGGAGCGTATCCTATGAGGGTGAGACGATTTCACTGACTGCGGCGGAGTTTGACATCCTGTTTTTTCTGGCGAATCATGAGAATCAGGTATTTTCCCAGAGAAATATTTTTGAAAGAGTATGGAAGCTGCCCGATCTGGGAAACGCGCACACGGTTCAGGTTCATGTGGCGCAGATCAGGAGAAAACTCAATTCCTTTTCAAAGGAACACCAGTATATTCAGACGGTCTGGGGAAAAGGTTATAAATTTGTGGCGACAAAAAAAGCTGAGGTGTAGAGGCCTCAGCTTTAAACTTATTTTTTGAAGAAACGGGAACGGAAGGCAGGATTCAGCCAGAGAACCGCGCCGATGAAAAACAAAAGGACAAGCAGCAGCCCCAGCACCGCCCAGGCGGTGTAAGCAGCAGTGGAGGCCTGGGGATGGCTTTGGCCTCCGGAGGAATCGTCTGCGCCTGTGGCAGAAGAAGCTGTGTTTTGCCGCAGCATGTCATCGGGGCCTCTGGCGGGGACCGGAGCGTTCAGATTCCCGATGCCCCCCGAACCGTCCGAACCGCTGCCGGAGGAGCTGCTGAATGGTGTATAACGGAGAATGTTCTCAAAAATATTGCTGCCGGGGTCACGGCTGGCCTCGCTTCTTCCGCCGCCGCCGCGGCTGCCGTCAATATCCTCAGGCTCCTCTCCGGTGAGGGGCAGGGATTCAAAGGTACAGGCGACCGTGTTGGAATAGCCCGCGTAGGCTGAACCGATTACCTTCAGCCGGTACAGCACAGCACCGGGTTCTTTGAGAATATCCTCATAACAGGCTTTACCCGCGGCGTTCAGACTGTAGGCCTGGGTGATATCCTCACTGATCCAGCTGTTGCCGTCATCAACTGACTTTTGAAGCTTGACAAAGGAGGCGCCCGCGGGTGGCGTAAAATCAAAGGCAAGCCTGCACATCCGGACATCGGGCGTGGTTGTGACGCTCAGGTCATTAATGGGACTGGCCTCTTTAAAGGAGATGGCCGCTGTGGGCACCCGGGCAGTATCGGTAAGAATGTCATCGCGGGACTCCAGGGTGCCGAAAAGCGTAAAAGGCTCGTTTTTTTCAAGGCCGGCGTCATAGGCGGCCCGGTCCCAGCGGACAGCCAGCGAAATGTGCCCGGTGTCGTATGGATCCTCGCTGTTCGTGATGCTGACGGTCACATAATCCGGCAGCCCGCTTTCCTCGAAAGCGGTAAAGGGCCGCAGGACAAAATTTAGCGGGTCGAGCCCGGTGATGACCCAACGGGTATTGTCACAGGAAAACTGAGGAGCTTCCGGTATAAGGCGGCACAGAGTTCCTGTGACGCTGCCGTTCTGTGAAATAACAGAGGCGGCATTGAGGCCTGTGGCCGTGACGCTGCAATTTGTCATGGAGATATCCGAAACTGAGGAAACCCCGGCGCTGCCCGCACCGTCTGTGTCGACGAACAGGTTGGCCAGAACAAGGGGATCGGGCTGTTCGCAGACAATTCCGCGGGCGTTTTCGCCGTAAGCCTGAATGGTGGTGGGCCCATTCAGTGAGGCTCCAACATAAATGGACCAGTTTGTGGGATCGCCGCCCTCGTAAAAGAGCGCAGTGCCATTTTCGGCCGTCATGCGGCAGGCTTCAAAGAGAAGGGTGCCCATGGGCGATATGCGGATCAGCCCTTCTGCGCCGCCCGCCCCTGTGATCGTGATATTGCCGCCGATGATCTCGAGCAGTGCAGTATCCTTAACGTAAATGTGGTGTGGTCCGGCTTCGATGATGATGGGCACCTGGGGCAGGTAGACGCTCAGATAGTCGGTAATGACAAGATCCTCGTCCAGCACATAGGTTCCGCCGGTATCCTGATTTTCGTCCAGCCAGGCCTGAAAGGCGTCGCAGCTGGGGGATTCCTCCGCGGGCGGAGTCGTCGGACCGAGGATCATCGCGCTGGCTTCGCGGGGCAGGGCTCCCAAGAAAAGAAGGAGGAGCACAAACAAAATGAAGTATTTTACCGAACGAATCGCGGACATAGGGTTCTCCTTATCAATAATCGAAATGGAATGACAAAATGAAAAAGAAATTCAATGCTATTACACTCGGGCTGATAATTTTAATCATTTCTGCGGCCCTGTGCCTGGCGCTCATACAGTGGCTCTACCGGGTGGACAATAAGTACACCCAGACCACGCCTCAGGCAGAGAACGGCGTTCTGACACTGACGGCGGATACTCTTTCTAAAGACAAGCTGTTATGTCTGGTGGACGGCTGGGCTTTTTTTCAGGGAAAACACCTGAATCCGGTGGATTTTGCGACGGATGGATCTGAGCAGCCTGAGCCGGCAGAATATGTCTATATCGGTCAATATCCGGATTTCTCCATGGGTGGGCGTGAGCATTCACCCTATGGAACCGGCGCCTACCATCTGAAAATTATCAACGAGGGCCAGCCAGCTGTTTTAAGCATCGCCTTTCAGGAAATCTTTTCGAGCGCAGATATCTGGATAAACGGCGAGCTTGTGGAATCCCTGGGGGTTACCGATCCCCAGGCCTATAAGCCTTATATAAAAAATACGGTCGTCAGCTTTGAGGCAGGGGCAGAAACAGATATTCTCATTAACACCGCCAATTTCAGCCATTATTACAGCGGTATCTATTATCCGCCAATTTTGGGGGAAGCTTCAGAGATCAGCCACCTGATTTTTATGAATCAGCTGTTCTATGCGTTTTTGTGTATTGCCAGTCTGGTCATCGCGCTTTTTACGCTGGTGGTCTGGATGTCACCGAAGAGAGACCGGCTCTTTTTCTACTATGGCCTCATGACGCTGGCCTTTGGGCTGCACGTGGCTTACCAGCCGCTGCGGTGGATCGGCGTGCCTCTGACCGGATCACTCTATGCCCTTGAGGACTGCGCCTACTACGTCATGCTGCTGTGTGTGGTTGCTATCAGCAGTATTATATCACAGGTGAGCCGGAAAAGCATCTACCGGGCTTTCATCCTGCCGCTTTCTGCCACCCTGTGTGTGGTCTCGGTGGTGGTGCCCCTGCTGGTGCTGCCGGGCGCGCCCTGGCTGGTCAGTGCCTATGGCGGTTTTCTGGATTTTTACCAGCTTTTGGTCTTTGTCTATCTGATGGCCGCCGCGGTTCTGGCCCTTAAGCAGAGGGAGGTAAAGGCCTATTTTCTCATGGCGGCCAACGCGGTGTTCGGTATCAGCCTGCTGGTCCAGATCACCAGCAGCAATGCCTTTGAGCCCATCTATACCGGCTGGCAGAGCGAGTACTGCGGTTTTATTCTGGTATTGATCTTTGGCGGTATGATGGTCTTTTACTACCGGCAGGTTTTAAATGAAAACAAGCGCCTCACAGCGCATCTTGAGGAGGAGGTGGCCGCGCGGACCAGAGAGCTGACGACTCTGATGAACGAGCGTAAAAAATTTCTCTCGGATCTGGCCCACGACCTCAAAGCGCCGGTATCAGCCATTCAGGGCTTTATCGAGCTGGTGAAATACGGCAACGTGCAGGTGGACGATGAAATCCAGCGCTACCTTGAAGTGATCAATCAGAAATCCAACGAGGTACAGACAAAGGTGCGCAGCCTCCAGGAGTTCACCAGCCAGGATGAGGCTGTCATGAAAAAAGAGAAAATGGATCTCGGCAGACTGCTGGATGACTTTTATGAGAATAACTGGCCCGACGCGGAGGCTAACGGTGTAGGCTTCAGTGTGATCAAACCTGGGAAGCCCATCGAGATGATGGGCAATCGGGAACTGATCTACCGTGTGTTTGAAAACCTGTTCTATAATGCCATGAGCTTCACACCCATGAATGGCAGGATTGTGGTTGAGCTCACATTGGAGCAGGGCTGGGCAGTCATACGGTTTTCAGATAACGGCGCGGGAATACCGCCGGATATTCTGCCCAAAATTTTTGACCGTTTTTTCACCACGCGCGGTGAGGGCAGTGGCTCGCAGGGGCTTGGACTCTTTATTGTCCGGTACACCATCAAGGCTCACGGCGGAACCATCGACGCGGTATCGGAGATGGGTGAGGGAACGGTCTTCACCATCCGGCTTAAAACCCTTTAAGTATGCTCAGGAGCGTTTCAGACAGCGCTTCGGTCTCTGGAACACAGTGCTTTTGTGCTGTGGAAGAAGGATCAGCTTAAATGACTTTTCAAAAAAACAGGCTTGTGGTATAATGACTAAGAATTTTAAAAAGGAAAAAGATAGGAGGAGCAATGAACAGTATTAAGAAGATGTTATTTGTCCTGACGGGCCTACTGGTATTCGTTTGCCTCCCTGTTTTGGCAGAGGAAACGACGCCAAAGCAAACGACCTTGACAACAGAGCCGTCGACGACGGTTGAATCTCAGACAACACCCTCTGTGCAGGAACCGCTGGCAACGCCGGATACGGCTGTGACAGTGACGCCGGAGACAGAGGCGCAGGAGGAAAATACCGAAGCGGATAAGCCGCCGGCAGGCACACCGGAGCAGGCGGAAGACGAAACGCCAACGCCGGAGACAGCGGTTCAGGAACCAGAAGATGAAGCAGCGGTTCCGGCAGAACCGGAAAACCTGGCGGAGGTCTTTGTGGATTCCAATGCCCTGAACAGCACCATCAGCATTGAGCTGGAGGATGAAATTGTCAGCGGCCCTGGCAACAAGGTCCTTGCGGTGATACCGGCAGGGGCCCGTTTTCGTATGATCACAGAGCCGGCCGAAGGCAGTGAGCTCATGTCTGTCAACATGATGGTTAAAACCAAGGATGGCGCTGTGACAGCCATCGAACCCCTTGGCAATGAGGGTAATGCCCAGGATTACCAGATGCCGGAAAATGCCGAGGGAATTTCAGGCGCTGTTTTCTTTGGCAACAGTGAGGAAAACACCAGTGATGAGGCCCAGAGCTTTACCACATCGACGGCGTCTGACAATATTAACAAGCAGACCATTGTAAACAGTGAGGAAAAGCTGGAGTCAGCGGCAGGTATTGTGGAAACCGCCGATAATGCTGCGGGTGAGCAGTCTCCGGAAGAACAGCCGGAGATTTCAGAAACATCTGAAGCGCCGTCCACGGGGATCGAGGATACGATTGACCTTATCCCGCTGTTTTTATGCACACTGATGATCGCAGGCGTCACACTGTGGTCCAGAAAAACATTGAATTAAAAAATCAAGGCCGAATCCGTCCGGGATTCGGCCTTTTGCTTTAGTGTATTAAAAAAAAACCAAAGATTAGCAAAAAAATATTGTCTAATGTATACATTAATATTATAATGTTTATCAAGGAAGCAACAACTTAAAACAATACGTAGGAGGAACACGTAAAATGATGAGTGAATTTGAAATGTACCGACAGCAATTGCGCAACGCGATTGATGAAATGGAACTGGATAATAAGGAAGCCGTATATGATCTTTTGAGCGAGGTAAACCGCTTTTATGAAGTATCTTTCCCGGTCCAGATGGACGATGGAAGCAAAAAGGTCTTTAAGGGCTACCGTTCACAGCATAATTCCGCACTTGGACCAACAAAGGGTGGTTTGAGATTCCATCCAGGCGTGGATGAAGGCGAGGTCAAGGCATTATCTGCATGGATGTCAATGAAGTGTGCTGTAGCCGGTATCCCTTACGGCGGCGGTAAAGGCGGTATCACCGTTGACCCGAAAAAGCTCTCTGAACGTGAGCTTGAAAACCTGACAAGAGGCTTTGTAAAAGCAATGCACCCGGCATTCGGAGAAAAATTTGATATTCCGGCGCCGGACGTTAACACAAACGGCCAGATCATGTCCTGGATGATTGATGAGTACAATGCCATTACCAGAAGTCAGAATATCGGTGTGTTCACCGGTAAACCGCTGGAGCTGGGCGGCTCCCTGGGCAGAACTGAAGCTACCGGCTACGGCGTAGGCTTTACTGTACGTGAAGCAGCCGCTAAAATCGGTCTGGATCTTAAGGGCGCGACCGTCGTACTCCAGGGCTTTGGAAATGTCGGCAGCTTTGCGGCAGAATGGCTCTACAAGCAGGGCTGCAAGATCATCGCCATTGCCAACAGCCGTAATGGTTTATACGACGCTGAAGGTATGAACATCCCGGCCTTAATGAAATACTACGAAGAAAACGGCAACGATCTGGCAGGTTACCCAGATGCAAAACCATTTGATAAGGACGAAATCTTCTCAATCGAATGTGACATCCTCCTGCCCTGCGGTCTGGGCGGAGCCATCACCAAGGACAACGCGGATAAAATTAAGACAAAAATCATCAGCGAAGGCGCCAACGGACCTTTAACGCCAGAAGCAGACGAAATTTTAATTAACAAGGGCGTGTTCATCGTGCCGGATATTTTGGCCAACAGCGGCGGGGTAACTGTATCCTACTTTGAATGGGTTCAGAACCTTCAGGGCTATTACTGGAGCAAGGAAGAAGTTTTTGAAAAAGAAGAAGACCTGATCGTCAAAGCCTTCAACGGCGTATACGACGTGCTGGTCAATGAAAAAGCTTCCAACATGCGTACCGCGGCCTTCAACTACGCCATCAAAAAAATCGCCAAGGCTATGAAACTTAAAGGCTGGTACTAATTCTGGCGTCAAAAACGCCTGAACTGCTGTGTTGCCGTGTGTTCTGAGCTCGGTCACATAATAAAAAATATGCTCTCTCGCGCTGAATGCTGAAAAATGGGATAAAATAATACGGTGTACGTCGTTTTGGCGTATACCGTTTTTTTCGATATTTTTCTCTTTGAGGACAGATATTGCCATTAACCTGCCGCGGCGGTTTGTGTTATAATGATAAAAACGAAAGAAAGCAGGTTTGGGCGATGGCAGAAATTAATATTTATGAAACGACATTAAATCATAACGGTGAGCAGGGAGTCATTGATTTTGATGTGCTTCTGAAGGCTTTCCAGAATGCCGGGATCACCATTAACGTGTTTAATATCTGGGACAATCCGAGCTTGATGACAGAGGTCCGTCCTGTGGAGCAGGTGCTGCTGCAGGAGGGTGTCGAAGCGATGCCCATCACCGTCGTCGGCGGTGAGATCTGGAAAAAGGGTGCGTACCCGGACTATAATGAGCTCATGAAATGGAGCGTTAAGGCGGAATAATAAAAAAGCTGTATGACCTGTGCATGGCCATGCAGCTTTTTTTCTAAACCTCGTACGGAATGCCGGCGAATACCTCCTGCATTTCCTCCGGTTCTGCGTTGTAAATTTTCAAGATGAGCCCGTTGACCAGCGTGATAATCTCCTGGGAATCCACAGTGCCGTCGTTGGCCGGCTTGGCAGCGTAAAGCGCACAGAGCATCTCGTTTCGGGTCGTTCCTGTGATGCCGCTGAACAGACTGTTCAGGACTCTTTTTTCCTGTTCGTTTAATTTCATATTTTTATCCCCTTGGTTTCTGTTTTTAGATTATTATAACAATTATCCCATGACAATCAAGAGATTATCTGGCGGGATATGAAGAATATTATTGTTCTTCCCATTCCTCAATCTCGAGCAGCAGCTCCTCCCAGCGGTCGGTCAGGCCGGCCACAGCCTCTCTGGCGGTATTGTAGGCAGCTGTTACGGCGCTTACCCGGTCCATATCGTCGTAAAAATCGTTTTGACACATCTCGCTTTCACAGGCGGCGATTTCGTTTTCCAGGCGCTCGATATCTGCCTCCACGGTTTTCAGCTCTTTCTTTTTACTGCGGAATGCGGCTTCCTGCTCCTTCTGTTTTTTACGGTCTGCTTTCTGCTGGGTTTTGGTGACCACGGTCCGGTTTTTCTCAGCCTCCAGGGCCTGACGCAGGGCGGCTTCGTCCTTGTAATGGATATAGTCATCATAATTCCCCAGCGTGACCTCAATACCGGTTGGGGTGAAGTTGTATATTTTAGTCGCCACCCGGTTGAGGAAGTATCGGTCATGGGAGATGAACAGGAGTGTTCCCTGATAAGCGATCAGGGCGTTTTCGAGAATCTCCTTAGTGCGCATGTCGATATGGTTGGTGGGCTCGTCCATGAGCAGAAAGTTGGACTGGGACAGCATCAGGCGCGCCAGCAGAAGACGGGCCTTTTCGCCGCCGGACAGCGAGCTGACCGCTTTGAACACATCGTCGCCGGTAAACAGGAAAGCGGCCAGAATGCTGCGCAGCTCGCCCTCGGTAAAATGGATGTCAATGTCCCACAGGGCCTCCAGCAGGTTCTCGTTGTAAAACTGCTTAAGGTCGTTATTTTCCTGGTCATAATAACCAACATGGACCTTATGTCCGTATTCAATGACACCGCTGTCCCGGGAAACCTTGTCCTGGATAATGCGGAACAGGGTCGTTTTGCCGATACCGTTGGCGCCGATGATGCCCACCTTGTCGCCGCGGTGGATATCGAAGGAGATATTTTGGAAAAGGGGCTGTCCGTCAAAGGACTTTGACACATCGCGGACGGTCAGGACATCCTTGCCGCTCTGGATACGGGGCTTGAAGTTAAAATGGGCGTCGGATTCGGTCTGTACTTTTTCCACCACCTCCATTTTAGCCAGAGCCTTCTCCCGGCTGGCGGCGCGTTTGGAGCTGTGCACAGAGTTGTAGCGGCGGAAGCGGGCGATCATTTCCTGCTGGCGTTTAATCTCGCGCATCTGCTGGGCATACTGGTGGTCCAGGTCCATGAGCTGTTTTTCCTTTTTCTCCACATAGGTGGTGTAGTTGCCAATGTAGCTGTCCAGCGAATGGCGGGAGACTTCCAGAATACGGCCGCAGACCTTATCCAGAAAGTAACGGTCGTGGGAGATGATGACAAAAGCGCCGTCATAGGCCTTTAAAAACTGCTCCAGCCACTGGAGGGAGTCGATATCCAGGTAGTTGGTGGGCTCATCGAGCAGCAGCAGCTCAGGCTCCTGAAGCAGGTTGCGCCCCAGGGCGGCCCGTGTCTTTTCACCGCCGGACAAAACGCCAAAGGGCTTTGCCATATCCTCATCGGTAAAGCCGAGGCCCTTGGCAATGCCGCGGATACGGCTGGGGTATTCGTAGCCCTTTTGCTCTGCGAAGCGGTCCTGCAGCTCGCCGTAGGTTTTCATGACCTTTTCCTGCTCCGGACCGCTTGTTTCACCGATCTGGTGCTCCAGCTGACGCAGACGCTCCTCCATTTTGATGAGCGGATCAAAGACAGAGAGGAAAAGGGTATTCAGGGTGGTGTCTGCCGGAAAATCGGCCTCCTGGGCCAGATAGCCGATGGATAAACTGGATTTTTTGCTGATGACGCCGCTGTCGGGCGTGAGGCTGCCGGCGAGCAGCCGGAGAAAGGTGGACTTACCTGAGCCGTTGCGCCCCACCAGGCCGATCATCTCCTTTTCCTGTATGGAGAGGCTCAGCTGGTTAAAGATTTCATTGATGCCGTAACTAAAACTAAGATTTTCAATATTTATAAGCATAGGGTTTTCTGCCTGTTCTTTCCATAGTATTCCTTATATATGATACCAAAAAAGAGGAGGTGTGTCGACTGCGGACAGCGGCAGGAAAAAGAAATTTGCAAAATGATGAATATTTTGCATCTAAATGGGTATAAAAGAATAAATTACAACATGAGGAGGAGGTTTGATGAAAAAACTGCTTAATAGCTTTAAAGAAGTCCTTGTATCAATTTTACCGATGACCGTTCTGATTTTAATCATCAGCGGTATCTGGGCGCCCTTTACGCCAGAAATGCTTGTATCCTTTATCGGCGGCGCTGTCATGATGATGATCGGCATGGCACTTTTTTTGTTCGGCGCAGATATCTCCATGATGGAGGTGGGCGAGCGTGTGGGAAATTATCTGGTATCCAGAAGAAGCCTGAAAATACTCGTTGCCGCGGGCTTTTTTGTGGGCATGTTTGTGACCATCGCCGAGCCGGATGTGCAGGTGCTGGCCGGCCAGGTAGCAGCGGTTTCGGATGGGACGATCAACCGGACGATGCTCATCGCTGTGGTCGGTGTCGGGGTTGGTGTATTTCTGGTCATCGCGCTGCTCCGTTTTGTTTTTCAGATGAAGCTGTATCATATTCTGATCATTGGGTATATTGCTGTTTTTGCCCTGTCCTTTTTTACAAACCCTGAGATGGCCCCTGTCGCCTTTGATTCTGGCGGCGTGACCACAGGTCCCATTACGGTGCCCTTTATCCTGAGTCTGGGCAGCGGGATCACCAGCGGTGTAAGAACCAGCAGGGAAGGAACAGACAGCTTTGGCATGGTCGCCCTGTCCTCTCTGGGGCCGGTGCTGGCCGTCATGATTTTGGGGGTGATCTTCAGATGAACCTGATCAGTCATTTATTGGATGGTATAACAGAGGTGGCATGGGAGGTTTTCCTGGCCATTCTGCCCATCGTCCTGATTTTTTTGTTTTTGAACGCCATTGGACTGCGGCTGCGGCCGCCGGTCATTAAGCGGATTATCGGCGGCTTTGTGGTAACCTACCTGGGACTGGTGCTTTTTCTCCAGGGAGTACATATCGCCTTTGTGCCCGCAGGTGAGTTTTTAGGCGCGGCCCTCGCGGAGCTTGAGTACAGCTGGATCCTTATTCCGCTGGGCTTTGCCATCGGCTTTCTGGTGGCCTTTGCCGAGCCGGCCGTCCAGGTCATGGTCAAGCAGGTTGAGGAAATGACCAGCGGCGCCATCAAGGCGCGGGTCATGCTGCTGGCCATCTCGCTGGGGGTGGCGCTGGCGGTTATGACAGCCATGATCCGGCTGCTGGTGGGCATTTCGCTGTGGTGGATTCTGATTCCTGGCTATATCCTGGCCTTTATTCTCGGCCGCTTTGTAGAGCCGAATTTTCTGGCCATGGCCTTTGACAACGGCGGAGTGGCCACAGGGCCCATGTGCTCGACCTTTATCCTGTCGCTTTCAGTAGCTGTGGCAGGTGCGACGCCGGGGCGCGATCCGCTGCTGGACGGCTTTGGCGTGGTGGCGCTGATCGCCCTCGCACCCATTCTGACAACCCTGCTGCTGGGCTTTTTTTACAGGCAGAAGGAGGCCTACAGAAAAAGGCAGTGTGAAAAGCAGGCCCGTGATGCTTAACCCGTATTGACATAAGATTTTAATCATATATAATATGTAGATTACTTAGCGAATGATGGAGGAAAAAATGGAAGACAGAAATAAAATTAAGACCGAGCTGATTGTGGTGATTGTGGAAAAGGATATGTCCGGCGAGGTCATCGACGCCGCCAAGCAGGGCGGGGCCGACGGCGCGACCGTCATGTACGGGCGCGGGTCCGGTATCCATGAAAACGCGCGGTTTTTTGGCATTACCATTGAGCCGGAAAAGGAGATTGTCCTGATTCTGGTGGACGCGGCGATCCGAAAGGCGGTGCTCTGCTCGATTCAGAAAAAAATTGAAATCGACAAGCCGGGTATGGGCATCGCCTTTGTGCTGGATGTGGCCAAGGTGATCGGCAGTCCGCATCTTAATCTGATGTCCGACATCACCGATTAATTGCTTTTCAAGACACTGCAAAGGCATTTGTTTGCGGGATTTCTGAAGGAATCAAAAAACTTTGACAAATTTTTAATTAATTCGGTCATAAAAATTGACGTTTTTTTAACAACTTGATATAATAAAAAGGATAAGTACGACGCAGGAGGGGAGTGCAGAATGCAAACTTTTTCAAAAAGGGTATCGATGACAGTTGTTAAGCGTCTGCCCAAGTATTACCAGTATTTAACCGATTTACAGGATCAACATATTGAAAAAATCTCGTCTAAGGAGCTGGCGGCTATGATGGGGCTGACCGCCTCGCAGATCCGTCAGGATTTGAATTCCTTCGGCGCGTACGGTCAGCAGGGGTACGGCTATAAGGTAAAAGAGCTGAAGGAAGCTATCCGCAAGATTCTGGGGTTGGACCTCCAGTATAACTGCATTATCATCGGTTCTGGGAACCTGGGCCATGCCATTGTCAATTACGAGCGCTTTAAGGAAGAGGGCATTCATTTCAAGGCCATGTTTGACGTGGATCCGGATCAGATCGGTAAAAAGGTGGGCAATGTGACCGTATACCACATGGACGATCTCGACGCCTTTGTGGCGCATCACAAGATTGACATCTGTATCCTGAGTGTACCGCAGCAGGTTGGGCAGGAAACCACAGACCATGTTGTAGAGCTCGGAATCAAGGCTATTTTGAACTTCGTGCCTCTGGACCTGACAGTGCCGGATGATGTGGTGGTTGAGAGTGTGAACATCACCGACAGCCTGTTTACATTAACCTATCTGATTAACGAAGAGGATGACAGCGAATAAAGCGAAATACAGCAGGCTTACGCCTGCTTTTTTTGTAAAAAATAGGAGTTGTGTTTCAAAAATAATTATTATATAATAGAATGAAATATAAACGAAACTAATACTAGGGCAAATCTGCTGAAAAACAGAGACGCAAAGCTACAGGGCCTAAACAGATATACTGTAGGGCAGCCAGCTGCAGTTAAACCCATAATAGGAGCTGTGAAATGGCAGGGAAAAAGACAAATGAAACCATTGAAAATAATGTTTATAGTGTAGCTTTGCGCAATATTTACGACGAGCTCTATGAACTGAATGTGACCAAAAATCGTTATCGGCTCATCTATCATGTCGAGGGTAAATACGTCATCCCGGCAAAAGACGGGGCTTTATCAGACGGCATTGCCGATGTGGCTGCTCACATGATCCATCCGGAGGATTCGAGACGTTTTTTGGATTTTTTTGATATTGACAAAATACACGCGGTTTTGGATTCCGGAAAAACCAGTGTCATCGGAGAGTTTAGAAAGCTGTGGGTGGACGGCGTTTATCACTGGGCTTCGCTGACGGTTTTTCCGGCAGAAATTGAGGGCGAGCAGGATGAGATCCTGCTCTGCTTTATCATGGACATTGAATATAAAAAGCAGCTGGAGGCCGTGGAGAAGGAAAACGAAACGCTCCAGAAAAAGCAGGTGGACGACGAGCGCTACCGTCTGGTCGTGGGTCAGACAAACACCCTGGTGTTTGAGTGGAACATTGAGACCGGTAAGCGCTATTACGCACCGGAGTTTTCGCAAAATTTTATGGGCCGCTATGATGGCCGGGATATCAAAATAATCTGGCTGAACGACGGAGTCGTCCATCCCGAGGACATTAAGACATTAAAGCAGAAAATGAGCATGGACGCCATCAGCAATGGGCAGGTAGAGCTGGAAATCCGCCTTTGCAATAAAAAGGGCCGCTATGTCTGGTGCAAGATCGTATTTAATGTGCTGTACAACGAAGGCGGCGGACTTAACCGGGTGATCGGCACTCTGAACAACATCGACGAGTCCAAACGCGCCCACGAGACGCTGAAGTACCGGGCAGAATTTGATATGCTGACCGGTATCTATAACATCAACACCTTCTACACTCAGGCAGAAAAGCTGATCCAGGAGCACCCAGAGCAGAAGTATGCCGTGGTGCGCCTGGATGTTAACCGGTTTAAGTTTATTAACGATCTGTACGGGCGTGAGGAGGGCAACCGGCTGCTCCGTTTTATGGCAACGGTTATTTCGTCTCATATGGGCCCGCTGGACGCCTTTGGGCGCATGAACAGCGACGTGTTCTGCCTCTGTGTGTCCTACGGCTCCGGCAGGCCTCTGCTTGCGCGTATCCAGAAGATACTCGAAGAAATCAACCGGTATTCAGAAACCTATCAGGTGATGCCCTCCTGCGGTATCTGCATTGTGAGGGACCGGAGCGTCCAGATCAGTATTCTCTGTGACTGGGCAAATCTGGCCCAGAAGACCATAAAGGGGAGTCTGATCAAACAGTGGGCCTTTTATGATAAAAAGCTGAGGGCCAAGCAGCTTGAGGAGCAGCGGATTGAAAACGAGATGGATGACGCGCTGAAGAAGGGCCAGTTTAAGGTGTATCTCCAGCCCAAGCACAATGTGCAGACAGGCGAAGTGATCGGTGCGGAAGCGCTGGTACGCTGGGATCATCCCGAAAGGGGATTCCTGACACCTTACCGTTTTATCCCGCTTTTTGAGCGCAATGGCTTTATTATCAAGCTGGACGAATACGTTTGGGAGGAAACCTGCCGAATGATAAAATCCTGGCTGGACAGGGGAATGGAAGCGGTTCCGGTATCAGTCAATGTGTCCAGAGTGCAGGTGTATAACCCGAATTTTTATAAAAAGCTGCTGCACATCATAAGACGCTACGATATTCCCAAGGAGCTGCTGGAGGTTGAGCTGACAGAGAGCAGCTTTGTGGAGAACACGGTGGATCTGTACCACGGCATGGAGCGGCTCAGTGAGGAGGGCATCTCCTTCTCAATGGACGATTTTGGTTCAGGCTATTCCTCGCTCAATATGCTCAAAAATGTGCCGGTCAACACCATCAAGCTGGACCGCGAGTTCTTTAACGAAAGCGTGGCAACCGAGAAGGGCAAGACCATCATTGAGCATACCATCGGCATGATTAATGACCTGCAGCTTCAGGTTATCGCGGAGGGCGTGGAAACTGGCGACCAGGCGGGATTCCTGAATGAATGCGGCTGTCTCGCGGCCCAGGGCTTTTATTATTCCAGGCCGATGCCGGTAGAGGAATTTGAAAAACGATTTATGAATAAAACCATCTAAAAAAGAGCTGCATTGCGATGCAGCTCTTTTTGATGCTTAATTGCCGGGACCACCCTGCGGCGGCTGTCCACCCTGCATATCCTGCGGAGCGCTGCCGCCGGGCTGGGTGCCGCCAGGGCCGCCCATATTGCCGGGACCGCCGTCCATGCCGCCGCTATAAGTACTGCCGTCCTCGCCAATGCTTGTGACGGAAGAGGAGGACGTTACAGTGGTGAGGTCAGCCCCGCCTTTGGTCAGGGTATAGGTCGTACCCGTCTGGATATCCGGCGTGCTGATGATGATGTTCTGGAACGCCTTTGAGGGGGTGTAGCTTGCGATTTCCTGACCGCTGTCATTTTTCAGGCTGATGGCTGTGCCAGCTGCCTGTGACGAAGTGAAGGTCAGCGAAATGCTGTTCTGGCTGGAGCTGGTGGACGGTGTCTGGAGCATGCCGGAGCTGCCGGCTGCGATCAGGGTACCGCCAGTCAGGTTATAGGTGCCGTCATAGTCCAGAGCGCCGTTGCCGCTGTCGGTCGGGCCGTCGATGGTGACGGTGCCGCCGGTCTGGTTGATGGAGGCGTTGGAATCCAGGCCGTCGCCTCCGGCGTTGATGGCCCAGTCGCCGCCGTTAATGTTCAGCACAATGGAGCCGTCATCCACGCTGGCGGTTTCCATCGGGTTCTGGCCCGGCCGGCCGTTCTGGGAGGAGCCGTCACCGCCCGCCGCGTTGATGCCGTCATCGCTGGCCACAATACTGCCCTTGCCGCCGTTTAAGGTAATGCTCATGCTTTCAAGCCCCTCGTAGCATTTGGCAATGTCAAAGGTGCCGCCGTCGATGGTCAGCGCGGTGTCGGCATGGATACCGTCATCGCCAGAGCTCAGGTTAAAGGTTCCGTCCTTGATGTCGATGGTGCCGTTTGAGTGGATCGAGTCGTCAGAGGAGTCGATGTCGAAGGTGCCGCCGCTGATGGTGATGGCACTGCCGGCCTTCAGCGCCTTGGCGCTCTGGGTTGCGTCGCTGGTGTCGTCGGCCGCGGTCTGCGGCGCCTGCTGCCAGTTCCCCCAGGTGTTGCCGGCGGTTCCGGCCTTGTCACTGCTGTTGGCACTGCCGCCGCCGGTGTTCAGCTTGAAGGAACCGCCATTTACCGTCAGGGTGGTTTCAGCCTGGACAGCATCGGCGCCGGCTGTGATGTCGATGGTGCCGCCATCAATCTGGATGGTGCCTTTTGCGGCGTCCTGGTCGTTGGTTGCCTTGATTCCGTCGCCGGTGGCGCTGATATTCAGGGTGCCGCCGGCGATTTTGGTGGCGTCACGCCCCACAATGCCGTCATCCACAGAGGAAGGAATGGTGATACTGCCCGACATGATTTTAAGGTCGTCCTTTGAGGTGATGGCGTCGTTATAATTGCCAGTGACAGACAGCGCACCGTCACCGTTGATGGTCAGGTCATCCTGGACGTAGAGGGCAGCGGTGGGTGCTTCGGTGTCCGCCGCGTCCCGCGCCGCGCCGTCACTCAGGCTGTTTTGAGTACCAGACTCCAGGGTGATCAGGGTTTTTCCGGCCTGTTTACTGTAGATGGCCGCACCGGTGCCTGAGGTGATGTTCGCGTCCTTAAGTACCAGGCGGACCGTGGCATTTTTATCAGCGTCCACGATAATACTGCCATCGTTCAGGGTGCCTGAGAGCACATAGGCGCCGGCACCTGTGATGGTCAGGGTGCTGCCGTTTACGGTCGCGCCGTCACCGGAAAAGTCGATGGTGCTACCGTTCAGGGTGACGGACTGTGGGTTTTCATCGCTGTAGTCGGTGTCGTAATCCTCGGCGTCATAGCCGGTGCTGGGGGTGCTGCCGGTGGCTGATGCGCTGTCGGTTTTGGCCGCGGAACAGCCAGCAGTAAACAATAGCAGTGCTATAAAAAGTGGTATAAAGGCTAAAAGTAAAAAGCTTGTCTTTTTCATGGTTTATCTCCTAAAGGGCCTCCGAAATGGTCTGGGGCCGTCCGCAGACCACGGTCAGATTGCCGTTGCGGCAGCGGATAGCGTCAATAAAGGCCTTTTCGTCCCCGGCCCGTTTCAGCACAATGTGATATGAAAGCTCGTACATGCT
Organism: Eubacterium sp. 1001713B170207_170306_E7; assembly: GCF_015547515.1. Lineage (NCBI taxonomy): Bacteria > Bacillati > Bacillota > Clostridia > Eubacteriales > Eubacteriaceae > Eubacterium > Eubacterium sp. 1001713B170207_170306_E7. Next base: position 410,291 of record NZ_JADMVE010000004.1, on the reverse strand, counting down.
GCCGAGGTTTGTGGTTTTGACCTGTTCCAGCGAGACTTTCTTGGTATAGACTTCAAAGATATCGTCAAAAATTTCAGAGTAATCCAAATTTTCGGGAATGGTGATGCGCAGCTCCTTATCCAGCGGCTTGCGCTCGCCAAAGGGAGAACGGCAGAGAACCAGCATTACCAGGCTGATAATCACGGTGATAACAGCCGCGAAGACCACATAGCCCGTGCCGGTGGCCAGACCGACCGCCATGGAGAAGAAGATGCTGCTGATCTCCCGGGAGCTGCCCGGTACAGACCGGAAACGGATAAGACTGAAAGCCCCGAGAACCGCGACACTGGTGCCCAGATTGCCGTTGACCAGCATGATAACGATCTGCACCATGGCGGGCAGCAGCGCCAGTGTGATGACAAAGTTTTTGGAATAGGTGCCGTGTGCCATATAAACGATGGCGATGACAAATCCCAGCGCCAGAGAGACAAAGGTGCAGATCAGCGCAGTGCTGATGGTCATCTGGCCGGTGGTGGCGGTATCTATGATTGTTGTGAACAAAGTCTTGTTCTCCTTTCCTGCACGAGGCTGTGCTTGTAGATGTTTCCGTATTTTGAAAAAGAAGTTGGGTATATCTGAAGCTCAGAGAGGATGCGCGTCAGCCACAGCGGCATGGCGTTGGGAATTTTAATTTCCATGAGTACCTCCTGGCTTTCAAGAAGCGCTGTGCCGGCGTCGCCGCTGGCAAGCTTCAGGTCATTCTCGCGGCTTCGGATGTTTGCGTCAAAGGTAATCCGGATGTCATCGTCCTGAATGCCGTAGCAGGCGATGCGGTCGTAGGCCAGAAAGAGCCTGGGGACAGGCCGGTAAAAATTCAGAAAATAGTCGATCTCCCGGAGAATCTGGCTGTCCATTTCCGGACGTATTCCGTGGTTAAGGTAGGCCTGGGCCTGGGTGAGGGTCATGGCGGTGCGGCGCTTGTAAACCGTACGCCGCCACTTTTTCTTAATTTCGATATAAACCGTATCCTGCGGCCCCGGAACGCCGTAGCTGCGCAGCCGCAGCTTTTCCTTATAGGGCGGCTTTTCGATGGAATGCCGGATCAGGTCAAAGTGCTCGGTATCATAATAAATATTGCAGATGGTGTGGCGTCCGTATTCATCCATCTGTATGTAAGGCTTCAAAGCCTGAATCAGCGTCCAGTACTTTTCACCGGACAGACGGTATTTTTTCTCAATCCGCTGAAAAACGCTGTTGTTTTGTGATAATGTGTTCATGTGTTTTTCCTTTCATTTCAAACTTTACAAAAATTTTACATTACAAATGTGATGAATTTATGATGTTTTTAAGAATTTTAGGTGAAGAAAAAATAAATTGCGTTTTTTGCAAAAACAGGGCCTGTAGGGTATAATAGACACAAAGGAGTGAGAGAATGCAGCAGCTTATGGATGCCATTGCAGTGGTTGGCAGCAAGTATTCGGAGATCGTTAAAATAATTCTGTTTGGTTCAACTGCGCGGGGAGACGCCAGAGAAAACAGCGATATTGATCTCGCCATTTTTACAAAAGGAGAAAACCTCAGAGAGCAGACACAATTTACAGAGGATATCTTAAATCTTGCTTCACTAAAAAAGTTTGACCTTGTTTTTGTGGATAATGATACAGAGCCGGCACTGCTTGATAATATTTATAAAGAAGGAAAAGTCATTATGGATAAACTAGGGACGAAAAAGGAGAACTTCGGTCTGGCGATCGCTCGTTTAAAAGAAGCCATTGCAGATTTTGAAGCCAGCGGCGGCAATAAAACCATGCGCGATGGTGTGATTCAGCGCTTTGAATTCACAACAGAGCTCGCCTGGAAAACGACAAGAGAGTATCTCCTTGACCAGGGCTATAGCGGATTTAACAGTCCTAAAGCAACCATGCGGGAAGCCTTTGCCGATGGGCTCATAGAGGACGAAGCACTCTGGTTACAGATACTCAATGACCGCAATGCTACCTCACATCTCTATAGTGATGAAGCAGCCGCTAAAATATGTGAGCGGATCACCATGAGCTATACTGATGTTTTTGAGAAACTTTATCAAAAAATAGCATAAAAAATAGCAGTCTGTACCCTGATGGGGACGGCTGCTATTTTTTCATTCCCATATTTATCACTCGTTCTGAACCACTTTTTTCTTTTCATTCGTTTTTACGGCGGCTTCGTCGGCCTTGCTGCCGGTGTACTGCATATAGACAATGGCGGCCACGGCGATGATCATCCCGACGATTTGGAGGGAACCGAGATGCTGGCTCAGGGCAAAGAAGCCGAGGAGCGCGGCCGTGGTGGGCTCAAGCACAAAGGCCAGAGAAGCCGTGGAGGCTTCGATATAGTTGTAGGAAACCGCGATGGTTCCATAGGATATGACCAGAACGGCAAAATAGCCGAGGAGCATGAGCCACATCGTCAGGCCGCCGGAAGGGGCAGCGGCCACAAATTCCCTGAATACCTGAAGCGGCGTTGCCTTAAAGGAGAAGACAAGGAGTCCCATGGCGTTGGAATAAACCAGGTAAGCCAGATAGGAAACGCCGTTGGTGATGTGGTAATAATCAAAAAGATAGGCAACGGCTAAGCTAAAGCAGTTGGCCAGCCCCCAGAAAATACCGATGGTCGTGAGATCGCTGACATGTGTTCCCAGGAGGTTAAGCACCAGCACCATACCGAAAACAGCAATGGCGCAGGAAATAAGCTTTTCTTTTGTGATCTTTGATTTAAAGAAAAGGCGCATCAGAAAAACCAGAACAATCGCGTTGGAAAAGTCAAGCAGTGAGGCCACGGCGATGGGCAGCGCGTTAAAGGAACGGATCGACGTATAGATATAAAGCGGCGAGGCGATCATTCCGCTGCACACGATGAGGGTAAAATAGAAGCGCTTTCTGGGCAGCCTGAGAACCTTTGGCTGGGTGACCAGGGTATAGATGAGGTAAAAAACCAGGACAGCTAACGGCGTAAAGGTCGACATGGCGTTTTCGGAAATGCCAAGGCTGTCAAAGTAGTTTAAAAACAGGCCGAAGGTTCCGGTCGCTACAGCAGAAGAACCGGCTAACAGAATACCGTAAGCGGTTCCCTTATGTTTGAGCAGTGGCATGGTCATTCACACTCCTTCAGGCATTGGGCTATTCGACGTCAACTTCAGGATTGGCGCCTTTGGAATCCTGGTCGGTGCTGCCGGCCGACTGGGCCTGGGCGGCCAGCTCAGCTTTTTCCCGTTTGCCTTCAGAGTACTGCATAAATACAATGGCACAGACCGCAATGGCGATCCCCAGCATCTGAAGCGGGGTCAGGGTTTCATGCAGGATGATAAAGCCTAAAACAGCCGCGACACTGGGCTCCAGCACAAAGGTCAGCGCGCCGTAGGAGGCGTCGATGTAGTTGTAGCAGGCTGTGATGGAATAATAGGACCACATGAGCACCGCGCAGTAAATCAGGGACACCACGATGACGATGGGGCCGTTGGCGGAGATTGATTCCATAATATTCTGGCCGACTGCTGCCGGATTTGAGGTAATCAGCAGAATGATGGAGCTGCACAGGCAGGCATAGATCTGAGTGGTGATTACCGGCACATCGTGGCTGATGTGAAAATAGTCGATGGAGTAGACAAGCGCCAGAGCGCAGGCCACTGCAACACCCCAGAAAATGCCCATGGCAGTGATCGGAACACTGTCCTCCGGAGCCACCGCGCCAAAGGTGATAATCTGAAGTACCAGCATAATACCGGCAATGGCCAGGATACAGCAGATCAACTTTTCCTTGGTAATCTTCTGCTTGAACAGAATCCGCATCAGAAATACCAGAACAATGGCGTTCGAGAAGTGGAATAAGGAAGCGATGGCCATTGGCAGGTTGGCGAATACGCGCACATAGGTAAAATTATAAAGCGGATACAGCACAAAACCGCTGACCGCAATCATTGTAAAATAATACAGCTTCTTCGGGGCAAGGAGCAGCCTGCGGTCCTTGACAAGCGCGATGAGTAAAAAAGCAATAAACATAAAGACAGGGCCGATAAGGGTGACGGTATCATCACTGAGGCCGAATACCGACAGGTAATGCAGGAAAATGCCGAAGGTACCGGTAGCCACAGCAGAGCTGCAGGCCAGAAAGATGCCAAAACCTACGCCCCTTTTTTTCGTTGCGTCCATTTTTCTCTCCTTAAATATAATCTATAAAACAGGCAGGGAAGGGAGCCCAGTCCAGAGCTCCCGAAAAAATTTAATGCAGATATTTGTCAAAGATTTCTTTCATCTTAACTTTTTTGTCTTCCGGAATTTCAGGCGCAACGTAAGCGTCCATCCGTTTTTTCAGCTGAGCGTCGATGCGCTGGGTGATATCCTTGTTCTCGATGACATATTCCTCGTAAGTGCTGCGGACACCGAAATCCGGGAAGCTGTGTTCCTTGCGGTAGTTGCGCAGTGTGTTTTTATGCTTGACATACGTGCCGTGCTGGCCGACTTCAGTGATCAGATCAACCGTTTTGTTAATGTCCATATCCTTGGCCGGCTTAATGTAAGCCTGAACGTGCTTGATGATTTCTTCGTCCAGGATAAACTTGCGGTAGTTGGCGCTGTTAAAGCTGTCCAGGCTGCCCAGCATAAACATGGCGATGTCCAGCTTGGCGGCAAAAGCGTTCATGATCGCGGCTGTGGCTTCAAGCGCTGCCTGAACGTCGCAGTTTTTGGCGTCGGTGCTGCCGGAGGGCATGTCAAAGGGCACTTCATAGTATCCGGCCATCTGGCGTGCCATGGCGCACATTTTAATGCTTTCGGCAGCGCCGGTACAGAGCTGTAAGGTACGCATGTCCGTGATACAGGTATAGGTCGAATAAACCACTGGCAGTCCCGGGTTAATGAGCTGAATGAGCGTAAACATCGCCACGTTTTCCGCGTTGGTCAGCACCACGTTGTCGATCCCTGTGATTGGTCCGGTCAGGCCGGCTGCGGAACAGGGCGTAACCTCCATGACCTGATTCTTTTCAGCTGCGTAAAAGAGGCCGTCCAGCAGATCCTCGTCAAAACGGAGCGGTGAAATCGGAGACAGAGAAGCAAAGAGAGGATAGCCGCCATCCTTTTCAGTGAGCAGGTGCATCATTTCCATGGTCATGTCGATGGTATTGCGGTCAACCGAGCAGAGGTTCATGGGCTTGTCCATGTGCAGGAAATACTCGTAGATCGCAGTGATAACGCCTTCCTTGTAAGTACAGTTGTCGGTCGGGAACACAATGAGCTGACCGCCGATGTCCACACAGCTGCTGCTCTGGGACAGCTTGAAGAAATTGCGCATGTCGTCAAAATTGACTTTGCGGCGTTTGAACTCATCGTCAATGATAAAGGGGGATGTGGCGTTGGGGGCGATGAGCGGACGGTCTGTCGCGCCGATGTTGACCGAGCGGTCCGGATTGGCCGCGTCCAGTATGAAGGATCTCGGAGCAAGCTTCATACAGTCTTCAACCACCTTCGGCGGAATTTTGATAATGTTGCCGTCAACGGTGGCGCCGTGTTTTTTGAAAATTTCATGGGCTCGTTCGTCACACATTTCGACGCCGCATTTTTCCAGCACATCCAGGGTAGCCTGATGAACGTCTTCGATCTGTTTTTGTGTAAGGGGTTCGTAAGTAAAATTCATTTTTTCTTTCCTCCTAATTTTGTGCATATTGTGTTATACACTGTACCTGTATTCTAATACGTTCCTAAAGCTTTGTCAAGAAAAATCTTAAATATTTTCTATTTACAAATAAAAAGCTAAGAAAACCTTTAAAATAGAGGCTTTAAACCCAAAAAAAACTTTTTGTTGTGATCGCGAGTAAAATCATGTTATAATAAACAAAATTTAAAAAAGCGGAATCAACCAAAAATATGTTTTGAACATATAATATTATGCACAGAAGATGTGCGGATAAGGTGAAGAAATGGAGCTTTTTAAAAACAGGAAACCGATGATTGGGATTCTCTTGGGCTGCGCTGGCGCTGTTACAACCGGCATCTTTGGAATCTTTTTCAACTATTTTGATTTCATTGGCCTCAGCGAAAGCGGACGAACAATTTTAACGCCCTTTTTCGTTTTTATGTGCTTTTTCTCGGTAGCGTTGATCAAGAATCCTAAAAGCCTGATTTTAAAAAATAAGCTTTTATATCTGACAACCATCTGTGTGAGCGGGGGTATTCTGTATGCCACCTACAATTTTACCTATGTAAAAGCAATCGAGAGTCTGCCTCTGGCGATCACCTCACTGTTTAACTTTTCCAACGCTGTGGTGCTGGTCTTTCTGATGCGCTTGTTCTTTAAAGAGAAAATTACCGCTAAAAAAATTATCTGCTGTCTGCTCAGTCTGGTCGGAATCCTCTTTGTGCTTGAGATCTTCTCAGGAGGGGATAACACGATCACGACAATCGGCATTTTGTGGGGCGTTTCCGTAACCGTCAGTCTGGCCTTTGCCTATACCATCGACTACTTTCATATACAGAAAGAGATTCCCTTTTATGTGGTCCAGACCTATACCTGTCTGGGCGCCATGATCGTCTACTCCTTTAATTACTCGGTTTTGGATCTTTTTAGGGAGCTTGGCAGTATGACCGTCCAGCACGGCGCTGCGCTGTGGCTGGTACTGCTGCTGTACTTTATCAATGTCGCCATTTCATACGGCGCCACCACAGCGGCCTATAACTTTATCGACGCGTCCTACACCTCCATGACCTATGTTCTGGAACCAACCGTTGCGGCCGCCGCGGGGTTCTTTCTCTATGGACAGGGGCTTTCCACTGTTCAGATCATCGGGATGGTCATATCCGTCAGCGCGATTGTCTACATGCAGTATATCGAGAGCAAGGGCGAAGGGTAAAACCGGAAAGGACAGGGCCAGAGTGGCCGAAAGGGCTTTACCGTGTCAATAGATTTTAAATTATGATATAATCAGTAAAATAAAGAAGAAATTTGAGCATATAATATGAGATACAGGAGGCAAGCAAATGAACTTAGCAGCATTGACCGAAAAAGTCGTAGAGCTGGAAGATGAAATGGTGACCCGGATTGTAGAACGGGCGCTGGATCTCGGGGCTGCCCCTATGGAAATTGTCAATGCCGTCAACGACGGCCTGGACAAGGTGGGACTGCTTTACGAGCGCGGGGAATACAGCATCTCGGATTTGATGATGGCCGGCGTTATTTTTGAGGATATTCTGAACATGGAGGGGATGCAGTTTCCGGCAAGCCAGCAGGCAGAGGTCTTTGCAGACACCATTCTGCTGGGCACCATCGAAGGCGATATTCACGATATCGGAAAGACGATCTTCCACTCCCTGGCGGTTTCAGTTGGCTTTAACGTCATCGACCTGGGGGTGGACGTGCCGGCCGAACGCTTTGTGGAGGAAGCAAAGCGCTGCCACCCCAGCATTATCGGAATCAGCGCGGTGCTGACCAACACGGTGGGAGCCATCCAGCGGGCCATAGACCTGCTGAAGAATGATCCCGAAACAAGGGATATTACCACCATTATCGGCGGCGCCATGGTCAATATTGACATCGCGGCCATCTCCGGGGCTGACGCCTTTGCCAAGACCGCCAAAGCAGGTGTAACCGAGTGTATCCGGCTGAAAAAGCAGTTTAATGAAAAAAGACAGGATCAGAAGCAATGAGTAATTCTAAATTTAAGTACGAGGAAATCATTGAGAGCATCAAACATAAAATATCCACCAATATTTATAAGGATAACGACCCGCTGCCCTCGGAGACGGCCCTCTGCGCCGAGTATGGTGCCAGCCGGATCACCGTCCGAAAGGCCATCTCCGTTCTTCTTTCAGAGGGGCACCTTTACTCCATCCAGGGGAAGGGGAATTATATCAAAAACGTTAAGAAAAACAAGTTTTCCATGCGTTACAGCTGTAAAACCATTTTTAACAATGGCTATGACGAAGCCAAGCTGATCTCCTCAAGCCTGGTAACACCGGATGTTTACATGGTTTATAATCTGAACATCGCGCCCAACGAAAGAGTCGTGGCCTTAAAATGGCTGATCTATGAGGATGGCCTGCCCATCGCCTACGATGAAAAGTATCTGCCCTACTTTGCCGGGATCAATATCTCAGAAAAAAGCCTGAAATACAAGGACTTCTCAGACCTTGTCAAGAACAAAATTTCCGTGTACGAAATGTATCAGGACTTGAGGATCAAGGGCGTCAATGCGGATGCCGATGTGGCCGAAAAACTTCGCATACCCGCAGGCAGTATTCTGATGCTTGTCGAGCTAAACGTCTATGACCAGAGCGGCCTGCCCTTTGGCTGGGGCAAGCTTTATATCCTGCCGGATAAAACGCGTTTTTTTGCCAGGACAGAATAGGAGGCGGTACCTGTGAAAGAGTATGAAAACATTGTCGAGGACATTAAGAACAAGATCATCAATAATGAACTGGTGGCCGGGGACAAGCTTCCCTCCATCAAGGAAATGACCAAAATCTACAATGTGAGCAGCATCACGGTGCGCAACAGCCTGTCCATCCTGTCCAATGAGGGCTATATCGAAACCCGGGAGCGCTCCGGCTGCTATGTGAAGGAGAGCGAAAACGACCTGTTTCACATGTTTTTTAATGAGATCACCAACATCAAGGAGACCATTCTGGACACCAAAATCCTGAGCATCTCCCAGATTTTTGACTTTAATGGTCTGGAGGAATTTGACAGCCAGAACAGCGAGCATATCCAGACCATTAAAATCCGGCGCACCTTCAACTCCTATCTGGACGCGCCGGTGTCCTATGATATTAAGTACCTCCTGCACCATTTCAGCGGCGACACCAAGAAAATGTTTTATTACGACAACCTGCGCCGGATCGACTATTTTCTGGAAAAGGAAATCAACAAAACCCTCGAGATACGCATGATCCGCCCAACGCAGGACATTATCAACGCCCTGAGTATCTCGGAGAGCACGCCAGTGTTTTACTTCAAGCAAAAGTACTACGACAAATACGACCAGCTGGTGGCCGTGGGCCAGACCTACACCATTGCCGACAGCATACAGGTGGTGGCAACGAGCCGGAATGGGGTGTGAGGAAAGGTGTATTTCTAATGTAAAAAAGTAGAAAAAAGCGGTATACGCTGTTTCGGCGTATACCGCTTTTTTGTGTTATTACTCATGGTCGATATCGTTGTATTTTTGGGGAGAGATGGCGATTTTAACAGCACACACAATTACTAGGATAATTAAAAACATTGCAGGTAAACCACCAATGTTTGAGAGCATTTTTATACCAGTAATCCCTTCGCTTATGGACATCATAATCCATGTTACAATTCCTACAACAGCTACCCAAATTACAATCAAAAACTTCGGCGGTTCTAGTGAGTCCGGGGAAATGCCGCTGCTGCAAAGGCTGGAAATTGCCAGTGTCGTAGAATCCGATGCTGTGACAAGTGAAATGAGCACCGCGACCAGATAAAGAGGGACCAGGAAGGTATCAAGATGTAAATTGTTAAATAGCTGGTAAATTACATTTTCATAACCAGTGTTAAATGCATCGATTAAGCCGGAAGAAGGATTGTTCATCAAACTGTTGACAGTAGCTCCGGAAATAATGGTGAACCAGAGAATACCAAATAAGGAAGTGACAAGAAGATTCATCAGGATGATTTCCTTTATTTTTCGTCCATAGCATATGCGGCCTAAAAAAACAGCGGTAATGGGCGTCCAGGCCATCCAGTTGGCAAAGTAGTACATTGTCCAGCTTTTTGCCCAAGGGTCGTTTGCGGCAGTACCGGTAAACAGAGAGTTTTTAAAAAACGTAACGATAAAATCGCCGAGACTTTCAACCGCAAAACCAAAGATAAAAGTGGTTCCGCCAAAAATCAAAATAACAGCCAGAATAATAAAGAAAATATAGACATTAATATTAGAAAGGTATTTAATGCCTTTGTTAATACCCGAAACGGCGCTTGTAAGTGTTATACAGCTGATGATGGCAATAATAATTCCCCAGGTAAGAAGATCTGAATCAACACCCCAAATTTTATTTAAACCGCCATTGATGCTTAAAACGGCAGTGTATAGCGACGCGGATAAACCAAAGACCAAAGAGAATACGCAGATAAAATCAATGATATTGCCTATTGATTTTTCATGCTTTTCCGAAGTGATTGGTGAAATAACCGAGCCCAGAGAAAAGGGCTTTTTCATATTATAATAGACAAAGGCAAAAACAACCGTCATGAGTGTGTAAAGGCCGTAAGGCAGTAGTGTCCAGTGGCGGAACACCGTCGACATTGCGAAAACAGCGGCGTCGGGAGACAGCGCTTCAATACCAGAAGATACGGGAGGATACAGCATATGCTGAACAGGTTCGGCAGCGCCCCAAAAAACGATCCCCGAGCCAACCGTTGTGCAGAGCGTAATGGAGAACCAGTTCCAGGTTGAGAGGGTCGGTTTTGCTTTTTTACCGCCGATTCTGATGTGACCAAGCGGAGAAAAGTAGAGAGCGATGCAGGCTACAAACACGGCCATTGTTGTCAGAATGAATAGCCAGCCAAATTGATCGAGTATCCATGAGTAAAGGCTGCTGGTTAACATGGAAAAAATATTGTTGTTATAAAAAGCTAAAAAGATACAACAGCAGAATAGAATAATTGCCGGCACAAAAACAATAGAATTTACTTTTTTCTTTTTCATGTTCGCCTCGCTTAAATAAAAACCTTGATAGAAGGTTACCTCCCGCAATAAAAAGCTTCAGCTTAATTTGCGGGAGGCCGCTTCGTTATTTAATCAAATAGTATCCTGGTACTGAGGAGGCAGGTAAGGCATAAGGAGTTTATTTTGCTCTTTGGTAATTTCCGGAGCGGCATAAGATGAGATCCTGCGCTGCACTTCTTTCTGGGCCGTTTCCAGAATGGAAATTGAACCCTCGTTTTGCCAGGTGTTGACATCCTCTTTATTAAGATATTTTGTCATATAAAATTCCTGCCGATACATTTTAGGCGTTTTTCCTGTTAAGAAAGAGCCTCTGGGGCCGGCTTTTCGTAAAGTGTCCATACAGAGCTTTTCATCTGAGCCGTCGATACCATCGACCATTCTTCTCGCAAAAGCAACGGCTTCTTCATCCAGAATAAATTTTTCATAGCTGAACAGGTTCATGCTGCCCATCATGCCGGTAGCGTGAAAAATCAAGTCGGTACCGGCCTCCATTGTTGACTGTATCATAAACATGGACTCAAGTCCTGCCTGATAATCGACATCCTTGGCATCAGACTGGCCACCGCCAGTACGGCAGGGGATTTTATAAAAATCAGCCATAGCGTTTGAAGCATAGATCATCAACATGGTTTCAGGAGCGCCAAAGGTCAGGAGCAGCGTTTTCAGGTTTGTGCCCGTGGAGGTATTGCCATAAATACAGGGCAGTCCAGGCTGTATCAGCTGGGCAAGAACAATACCGGCAAGAATTTCAGCGTTCGCGAGAATCATCGTGGAGATTACGCTGTAAGGCGCTGTTAACACGGGCATTGCGCAAGGGGAGAACCACAGTGGCTGGTTGGATTCTGCGTAGGCAAAAACACGTTCCAATGGGTCATGATCGTAGCACAGCGGAGAAAGGGAGTTAACGCAGAAAGTATTAACATGTTTTTGCTTGTCCGTTACGCCTTCATAGCGTCTGATGATTTCAATATCATCTAAAGTGTGCTGATAGATTTCATGTTTGTCAAGATTAAAGGTATTTACCAGCATAAAGGATGTAAGGGTGCTGTACTTTAGGCTCATAGCGGTATGGTAGTGGATAAGCTGCTTTTTATCGAATCCGGTGGTATCCGGCAGATATTCCAGTCTGTTATATTTTAGTTCCTTGCTGGTACAGCAGATTTTAAAGATATTGATGATATCTTCATTCGTGGTTTTCCGCACCCTGCCCTGATCCGAAATGTAAACCGGACCGCCACTGGGCATTGTGATGCGGCTGGCGTTTCCGATGGTGAGGTTACCCTTGCTTGAGGTTAATTCAAAGCTTTCCGGCAGCTGCTTCAAAATGGTTTCAACGGTGTTTCGATCAAAGAAAACTTTTTCACCTTCAATTCTAAAGCCGTTTTGGCGAAATAGAGCAAGTGCGCGTTCATTTTCAAACAAAACGCCAACTTCCTCCAGAAGAACCAAAGAATTTTCGTGAATTTTATTAATGATCTCCTGTGACACATAGTGACTATATTTTTTTGTGCTCATAAAACTTCTCCTTGATTTTGTAATGTGGTTTCAGATTTTAATGCTCTGTTTTTTCCGCGTTTATAAAGAATAACAGCAAAAACGATCGCGATAATTGCCCAGACAACCATCCATCCAAAGATCATGTTAAAGCCTGTTACAGGGTCTTTGTCAAGCCAGGACCCCATGATGGTGGTCATAAAAGCATCAGGTGACAGCGCGATGAACGAAATAAGACCAGAGGCCATTCCCGTCAGTGCCATCGGTATGCCGGCATCACCCAAAACAGAAAAATATACCGCTTTAATACCATAATAGAATAAGGGTAAAATCATGCTGATGATCAGACAAAGTGTAACCATGCCACTTGACAGCGGCATCACGACAGCAAGAATGATAACAGCAATTAAAAGATAGACAATAAAAATCAGCCTCGACTTCGCTTTATCCGCCAGAACGCCGCCTAACAGACCCGCAATGACCAAAATGCCATAGTTTCGGATAATTCCCAGGCCGCTTGAGATTTCAGCAGAAATTCCCAGGATTTGCGTTGTGTAAGTCCCTAAATAATTAACACCGGCCATAAATGTGCAGTAACAGGCAAACATAAAGATTGACAGTATCCATGTTTCAGGAAGCTTGATCGTCGCAATGAAGTTATTCCAGGTAGATTGTTTATCTTTTTTCGCTGCAGGAGCCCCTTTTCTTTCGGCAGAATCTGATTTAGGAAGAAAAATAAGACTCAAAACAGCAAAAACAATATATGAAACGCCAAGTGTGATGATGATTGTCTGAACGCCAACCTTGATTTCCGAAAACTGAACGACAAGCGCCAATAAGCCAAGTCCCGCGGCACAGCCAAGAACGCCTCTTAAAGCTTCGCTTGTTCCATAGAGCCGGCTTTGCTCGTCATCGCTGCCAAGACCGCGCAGGAACTTAATATAGGCCGGCCACATTGTGGCAGAATTAAAGAAAGCAAACAGAGAGTAAATAATAATCAATGAGGAGTAGGATGGATACATTGCCTCCCAAAAGGCAAGTCCGGCGCAGACCGTAAAGGATAGAGCCATCAGACTCCGAATGCTGAAGCGGTCAGCAAAAAAGCCACCGATAAAGTAGCTGAACAAAGCTACAAGTCCGTAAATCGACCCAAGATTCCCTAATTGAAGATTGGTTAATTCATAGGCTGTGACGTATTGGTCATAAAAATAGAACCGAATATAAGGCACAATATAAATCAACTGACACATAATACTGATCAGAAAGACCAAAAAATTTCTTTTTCCTTTTGACATAGAAGCAGCCATTTTGTTTCTCCTTTTTCTTAGATTTTTTCGATATATTTTTGCGGCAGATAAGGTTTTAAAAGTGAACTCTGTTCTTGCGTGATTTCAGGAGGCTGGTAAGACAGAATCCGTTGTTCCACTTTCTTTTGAATAGAATCCCTCAGAGACACAGAACCGTGCTGCTGCCACTGGTTGGGGTCATCCTTGTTAAAAAGCTTAGGCATAAAAAATTCATCACGATAAATCTTCGGGGTACGACCCTTTAAAAAGATTCCGCGCGGCCCGGTTTTTGAAATGAGGTCAAAGCATTCCTTTTCAGGGCTGCAGTCTACGCCATTTAGGATTCGGCTGCACATATGATACATTTCCTCATCGGCAAGAAACTTCTCGAAGCTTACGATATTAAAGCTTCCGATGATCCCGCAGGCATGAAATAACAGGTCGGGGTTTGCATCTAATGAAGCGTAAATCATCATCATGGATTCACCGCCAGCCTGAAAATCAAAATCTTTTGAGTCGCTTAAGGCGCCCCCGGCCCGGCACGGAAGACCATAAAAGTCAGCTAACGCTTTAGTGACGTAAGTGACTAAAACACTTTCAGGAGAGCCAATGCTCAGCTGTATGGTTTTTAAGTTGGTCGAGCCTGAAGTATTTCCGTATACACAGGGTAAGCCTGGCTTGATCATTTGTGATAAAACAAGCCCGGCAAGTGTTTCAGCATTCGTCATAGCCATCATGCTCATCACTGAGGGAGGAGCTGTAAGAAGCGGCATGGCACAGGGTGAAATCCAGATGGGCTGGTTTTCCTCACCGGCAATTAACATCTTTTCAAGCGGATCATGGTCATAACATAAAGGAGAAAGCGTGTTAATTGAAATGATACAGACATAATCGTTTTGGATGGCCTCAAAATTTTTTATAAGACGCAAGCCTTTGACATATGAATCATGAATGTTGTCTATTTGAAAAGTGTTTGGCAGCACATAGGGGCCTGCCTTGTTCGAATACTTTAGATGCATTGCCAATTCAGCATAAATTCTTTGTTCTTTTGTAAAGTCTTTATTCTCTAAAAAAATGTTCATGTAGTTCGTATCCGTCAAGTCACTGGTGTCAGAGAGCTTAAACTGATTAATGACATCCGTATTTGTCATTTTCCTAACAGTGCCGTTATCCTGAATATAGATATTTCCAGCAGCAGGCATTTTGTGGCAGATGCCCTTGCCATAGACGGAATCGCCCTTTGACGAACGGATTGTAAAACATTTGGGAATAAGCGCCAAATATTTCGCCAGTGTTTTTTCATCAAAGAAAACCGTATTTCCATCAATTTGCATCCCGTGCTTTTTAAAGATTTCAATGATTTGGGGATGTTCAAATCTTATACCGATTTCCTGCAAGATATGCAAAGATTCATGATGAATTTTTTCGATATCATTCAGTGAAATGAATTTTTCATAAGAATGCATACAAACCTCCTTAGTGTTTACTCAATGCGCAATGGATAACTAAATCTAAAGCAAGATAAATGCCAAAAATAAGCCGTAAAAAAAAGAATTATTCGCAAAAAAACAGGATTTTGCCAATAATTCTTTCAATTATTGTAAAAAAAATCGACAGTGTCAGCTTTTTTTACATAGGATATAGAGGGATAAAACAGGTGATTTAGGGAATAGTCAGAAAATTTTACAGTATTTTTGTAAAATATATAAAATACTTTAAATTTTAGTCTTTTTCGTAATGATAGAATGCTTTTTTATTTTTCCGTGAAGTGATTGTCGCGTTATATTTAAGTATTCAGCCGTTTTTGAGATGTTATAGTCATTTTTTACAAGAGCGTGTTGGATTAGCTTTTTCTCATACGCGTTAATATTTTTGGCTAAATCACTTTCCGATGAAGAAGCAGCAGAAATGAGAAAGTCACCTTTCACAGGGTGTGACAGAATATTTTCAAAAGAGTGATTCTGAAGATGCCTGGGTTCAATAAGACTTTCATTTTCTTTAGCAGAATAGATACTTTGCATGATAACGTGTTTAAGCTCCCGCACATTGCCCTGCCAGGCATAATTTTCAAATAATTTTTTAGTCTTTTGAGATAAACCAGATATTTTTTTACCAGATGGCGGCACAAGTGTTTTTATAAAATAGTTCGATAAATAAAGAATATCGCCTTTACGCTCTCTGAGAGGAGGGATGGACAATGAAAAAGCAGCAATGCGAAAATAAAGGTCAAGGCGGATCGTCTTTTCGGAGATGGCTTTCTGAGGCGCTTGATTCATCGCGCAGATAAACCGGATATTGCAGCTTTGTTCACGGTTACTGCCCACTTTGCGGTAACGTTTCGTTTCAAGCACGCGAAGGAGCTTTGCCTGGAGACCGATATCCATGGAGTTGATCTCATCGAGAAATAAAGTACTGCCATCGGCTTCCTCTAACAGCCCCTTCTGATTAAGCGCGCCTGTAAAAGCGCCTTTGCAGGTACCAAATAACGTGCTTTCCATAAGATTTTCAGGCAGAGCGCTGCAGTTAAGAGCGACAAAATGGTTGCTGCTCCGTTTGCTGGCATTATGAATGCTCTGAGCAAAAAGCTCTTTTCCTGTTCCGGTTTCCCCGATGATCAATACCGATTCATCACAGTCCGCGATGCGCTTTGCCTGCTCAATAACATCAATGAAATTAGGACTGGCGCCAATGAGATGATCGAACGTATATTGTGTATCATTATTTAAGCTGGCATTTTTTGAATTTAATTCGGCGTTGAGACGATTCACTAAACTAATCAGGTTAAGGTAATCCGAGATATCTCTATAGACACAAATAACAGACTTAATACGGTCATTATCATCATAAAGCAGGTAAGTGTCACAAAGAACATTGATAATCTTATCACTGTTTTTGGTGGTGTAAGAAACAAAAATATCTTTCAAAGGCTTTTTTTTAGAAAAAGTATCCACAATAACCGAACGGCTTGAGTTGTTTTTCAGTTCCTGCCTCTGATTATACAGAGAATTCAGGTCCTCTCCCAGGACATCTTTTCTTTTATACCCCTCAATCAGCTCACATCCTTTTGAATAGCAGATCACCTTGTTATGGATGTTAACGATCTGAATGCCAATAGTGGTGACTTCTTCTAATTCACGATAGAGCAGAGTATCATTTTTATACATTGGAGTTCCTCCGTTTTTGGGAAGCGTCGTGCAGCGTGCCGAATGCGGCTTTTGTTATATTATATCAAGGTAAAAGAGCGTGGGCAATACAACAAAAGTATAGGGATAGAGTATATGAAAGGAACTATTATAAAAGGGGTAATGGAATACAGAATAAATTCATCAATGCAGGCGTATACCGGAAAGCCAGCCATCTTTTTAGCTGATAAGCACTCCACAGAGTTGTTGCAGAATCAGGCATTTTATTGATTAACGATTCTGTTGGAAAAAGAAAAAACTCGTGAAATCGTACCATTTCACGAGTGCCAGATACTTCTGATTCTGATAAAAACACTATTAGAATTATGAATTGAAGATATTATATCATCTTTGGCGAGTGATTGCACGCACTTTTTTACATGCTAAATAAAAAAAATACCATATAATTCCATTTCTTACCCTTTGTTTTAGATATAATTAACAAAAGTATGGTCAAAAAAATGGTCGTACCAAGGGAGGAAAAAAGAATGAAGCATTACCGAAAAAATGTACGAAAAAGAGCGGACGGGCGTTATGAAGCGCGGTGTATTGTGGGTTATAACAATATTTACGGCAAAGCGGTCTATCGGTATTTGTATGCTAAAACCTACCAGAAGGTAGTTGAAAAATTAGAATGTTGTGAAAAAGAAAATTTTGAAGAAGTTGAGCTTCAAAGAGTTTTAAGAAAAAATAAAAAACATAAAAAGAGTGAGGGCGTCATCACTGAAAAACTAAAAAAGTCGAAAATTATAAACTCAGAGGGGAGTTCACTGTTTTTGCAGGAATGGCTGGTGGAATGGCTGGAAAACAGTAAAAAAGCGGAGCTTAAAAGATCTTCCTATACACAGTATTGCAGTGTGATTCAAAACCATTTAATTCCAGAGATAGGCGGCTACCGTCTGTGTGAACTGGATAACGAAACCGTTCAGACGTATGTGCAGAACAAAATAAGACAGGACAAATTGTCAGGTGCAACCGTTAAGCGGCACATTGCAATATTATCCTCCGCATTAAAAGAGGCAGCTCGGCTGGAAATGATTGCCTCCTATCCCTGTCAGGAGGTGAAAATTCCCACAACAAGAAAAAAGGCAGCAGACGTTTTTGACAAAGCGGAGTGCCGGAAGCTT
This sequence comes from Eubacterium sp. 1001713B170207_170306_E7, assembly GCF_015547515.1. NCBI lineage: Bacteria > Bacillati > Bacillota > Clostridia > Eubacteriales > Eubacteriaceae > Eubacterium > Eubacterium sp. 1001713B170207_170306_E7. The sequence continues at coordinate 392,506 of NZ_JADMVE010000004.1, read as the reverse complement.
GAGATGATTCTAAAAAAGGATTCTGACAGCATAAAGGCAACCGCTGTTTTGCTGGCGCTAAAGACCGGTATACGACTTGGAGAATTGGCAGCGCTGAGGTGGCAGGATATTGATTTTGAGGAAAAGACTGTTATGATTCGCGATGCAGTACACCGTGTCAATACGTCGGGAGAAAATCTTAAGAAAACGGAAATGATTTTTGAAGGGACAAAATCCTATTATTCTGAAAGAATTATTCCGATGAACGACGAAATTCACTCTTTGCTGAAAGATTATGAAATAAATCTCAGTGAAAAAAGTGCGTTTGTTTTTTCAAATATGAAAGGGTCATTCATTGATCCGAGAGTTTACCAGGCCTATTTTGCGCATATTTTAGAAACCGCTGGTATAAGAAAAAGAAATTTTCATATTTTAAGGCATACTTTCGCCACAAGAGCCGCAGGCAAAAATATGCAAATTTCAGTTCTGAGCAGAATTCTGGGGCACGCCAATATAGCAATAACGTTAAAACGTTATATCCATCCACTTACAGAGCAAGACCGTATCGAAATGAATAAAATATCAGAATTTCCAATAGATAAAGGTGAATAGAAAGTGGTCAGAAAAGTGGTCGCATTTTGTTTGATTGGTTTAAATAAGCAGTTTAGAGTCTAAAATTCGTGAAATGGTACGATTTCACGAATACATTCACGACTTCTTTGCTTTGCACATAAATGACCCTTTAATCACGGTATTCGGAGCTGTGTGCTCATGAATATAAAGCTTTTTGTAATCGCGGAGGAGGCGCCTATTCCTCCGCCCATTTCTTAGCCCAAATCGTACATAGTGTACGATATAAAAATTAAATTTACTTTAATATAAAGAGAGAGGTGGAGCCAAAAACAGGAATGTGTGGAAGTCTATGGGATCAGGGATTCAAACAGGAGGAAAAAGAAAGTGAGAAAGTCTAAATTAAAACAAACCCTGTCAATGCTGCTAACAGTATTGATGGTATTCATGTCCATGAATTTCTCAGTGTTTGCGGAAGAATTAACGACTACGCAAACCGAACAGGAAATTACAACAGACAATCTGACGGATACCACGGCGGACAACCCGTCGGCGGTCAACAGTCAGGATACAGAAGAAGTGCAGGTTCCCGGGCTGCGATCAAGCAAAGCAGTAGCAAATACAGTCATAACAGATGAGCAATCATTGCGCAACGCTATTGCAGCTGCAGATCCAGGGGCAGTCATTGAGATTGATGGCTATATTGAGTTGTCAAACTCATTAGTGATTGATAAAGCCATTACCCTGCGCGGCTCCGACATGTTTGGCACCATCATCGCGAAAAACGCGGATACATGGGCAGCAGACGGTGATAAATCTTCAGCGTCTCTGATCGTTGTTAAAGGTGTTGAAAATGGCGCGGTCAATCTTGAAAATATGACGGTTAGTGGCGCACGCGATATTAGCCTTGAAAACAACGGCACGGCCTATGGCCACGGCATCAATGTGTACCGTTCCAATAGTGTTACCCTAAATAATATTTTCAGTACCGACAACAGCGGCGCCGGTCTGATCGTCAATGGTTCTACTGTAGACGCCCAGTATCTGATGACTGCGGATAACGGATGGTATTCGGTCAATGTCGAAAAATCCGATACTTATGCTGGCAATTTTACCATGAGCAGTGACAGTGTGCTGGGGGATGCTATACAGATACAATCTGATAAGGGGGATGTCACGGTCAACGCCAGTGGATATGAAAATTATACCTATGTCAGCGCAGATAATCGGACTGCTCAGCGTTGGAGTAACACGCCCATTTCAGATACTGCTTACACGGTTTCCAATAATGTCAAAACACTTTATACCTCTATTACGGCTGCAATTCAAGCAGTTGAAAAAGGAGGAACCGTCTATTTGGCGCCTGGTACCTATGATGAAGCAGTAAAGCCCTTTCCAAATTCATCGCATAATCAGGAAAAATCGGTAAACATCGTAGGTGCGGCTGATGCAAGCGCACTTGTTAAAGGAGAATCAGTATTAACCAAAGGGATGTATATTGGCTATGACGATTCCAAAACAAGAGACAACACCATTTCGATTAAAGGAATTACCTTTAAAAATACTGGTTTGACCGTGGCAGATGAAAAGACAGTCACGATCGAAAATAATAAATTTTATAATGTAGAAGATAACGCCATTGCTGTGCTTGACCAGCTTGGAGATACCTATGGAACAACGACACCTGGCGGCAGCGTAATTGTTAAAAATAATATAATTGATGGCGCCGGCTCAGCTGGCATCAATTTAAGAAATCCATACGATGCCGAAGTGACAGGCAACAGCATTGCGAATGTGAACCATAACGGGATCTTATTTCAGTTGGCTAAAGTAAGTGGTGGCGCAAATTATAATGCCCATAGCGGAAAGGTTATTGTAACCAATAATACAGTTACAAACTGGGATGCGAACAACGACAAAGAAGGCGGAAGAGCCATTCGTATTGACACACAAGGAATTGACGGGCCAAGCCCAGATAGTAAGGTCTTTACCATTACAGAAAACAAATGTACAAAAGAAGACTACTCAGAAAACACAGAAGACCAAGATATCGTAAAAATTACAGGTGTCGGAAATAATACCGTGAACCTGACCAATAATTACTGGAATAGTGATTCACCAGCTTTCGACACTATACTTAATGTGTATATAGATGCTGGCAGCAACAAAGCATCAAGCACACAGATTCAGGTTTATCCATTTAAAAAAGCAAGCGGAGAAAACGGCAATGCGCCAATATCTGTTAAAAATGGAGAAACTACAACTCAGTATTCATCACTGGCCGAAGCTGTATCAAATGCGCAGGATAACGGAACGGTTACCATCAATGATAATATTATCGTTGATGCAGCAGCCGGTGGCGCCATTCAGGTCGACAAACCCATGACCATTACGGCGGCAGCGGAGGTCACCATCAGTACAAATACGGAAACGGCCGCCGCGTTATTCAAAATAAATGCAGCCAGTGTAAAACTGACAGACTTAAACATACAGTTTACAGGAGCAGAAGATAACAGTGCCCGCAATTTAACCGCTTTTGAAGTTGCAGGAGAAAATGTGACCATTGAAAACTGCACGGTAACAGGGCACTATCAGACAGGCTTCAATGAAGTTACTCGCGGTGTCGTGCCAAACGCCGACAACCAGGGCTTAAACGTTATAAACTGTACCTTTACCAATATTCGTCAGCCGGGCTATTTTGAAGGTACCGGTACCTTAAGCGGCAACACGGTAAAAGGAACCAAAGGATTTGTCATTACCGCAAACTCCAATTATGTAATGAGCGGAAATACCTTTGGCACCTTTGGCACTGAAGAAGGCAATGCCGTTGATATTGCGATTATTGAAAACAGCCAGACATCAACCCATTATGATGCCGGCCAATTAAGCGCGGACAACAACGGCGCAGTAGTCGAAAATCAACTGGACCGCACGCTGGCAAAAGACGGCACTTTTGTGATCGATCGAACATTGGCGGTGGCTGTTGCAGGTGATAATGCCCAGGCATATAGCCTGCAAAAAGCAGTGGATGGCGTCAAGGATGAAAACAGCACGGTTAAAGTGGCTGAAGACACCTACACCCTCGATTCAAAACTGAACATCACCAAGCCTCTAACCTTAGAAGGGGTTGGTGCTGTGATCATCACAAAAGGTGAAGCAGCCTGGGTATCAACCGGTGATGGCAGCGACGCGATGCTCGTGAGTATTGAGAATACAAAGAATGTTACCCTGAAAAACCTGACGGTTAAGGGAGCAGAAAATATCATGGTTGACAGCACCAAAAAAGCCTCCGGCAGTGGGATCAATATCTATAATTCAGATAATATCACATTAGACAAGGTAATCTCCACAAACAACGCAGCCGCAGGCGTCATTGTCAACAGCTCAAGCGTGACAGCGACCGACCTGCAAACCAGCGGAAACGCCTGGGGCGGCGTCAATGTTGACAAAAAAACGGACAATTCAGCGAAATTTACTTTAAGCGGTGACAGCAACTTGACCGAGGCGGCGCCGATTTATTCGGAAAATGCAGAAGATGTAACAGTAGCGGCGACAACGGCAGCGGACGCTCCCTATGTTGCCACCAAAATGGGCAACATCACGGTCTGGTCGGTCACATCAGACCTGACCAATAAGGTTTATACCTTAGACGATAATCAAATCGCTACCATTTACGGCTCCATCGAAGACGCCGTTACAACTTTGACAAACGGCGGCACCATCTACCTGGGTGAAAGCACGGATAACAACAGCTTTAGCATTGGCTATGACGTTACCCTGCCAGATAACATCACCATCCAGGGGACAGGAGCTAAGGCATCTGTTGTGTCCTTAGACTATAACGGAAGCAATGGAAGTGGCAGCATCGAAAAAAGCGGTACCATCATTACCGGTGTGGCTACAAAGCTTAAAAACATTACCTTTGAGGTCACCAAGCCAAACCGCACAGGTTCCAGTGCCGCGTTCTCGGTATACAAGCCAGGCTTTGCCATGGAAAACTGTACCGTAAATGTGGCGGGAAGTGTCAATGACAATTATTATATCTTTGATACCAACACATTGCCAGCAGACGCCACTGTAACCATCACAGACTCCACCTTTACTTCAGAAGCAAAGGCGTGGACTGTTTACTCAGGAGATATCAGCAAACAGAAAACATTGGCAGGTAAGCTGACCTTTACAGGAAACACCATAACTGGCAATTTCAGCGCTGTGCTGAGCCAGATTACCGGCGCTTATGACATCAGCGACAACACAGCTAGCCTGACAGCCGATGACGCCTGCCTGGCAGACCTGATGGCTGTTGGCTCGACCTGGACCAATATCCAGTACGAGAGTGTTATTAGTGGTAACACCTTAACCACCAAAAATATCAATGGCACCGATGCCTTAATCCGTATCCTGCCAATTCGTATGAATTCCAAGGTACAGGCATTGCCAGCCATCATGCAGGAAGGCTTTATGCCAACCGTTTCCGAAAACACCCACACTGCCGATAGTGCAGAGCTGCCAGTCTACAACGTAAACATGAAGCGCGTTCATAATAATCTGGCAACCCTGAGATTACAGGGCGCTTTAGGAGAAGGAACTGTTATCTACACAACCTATGATAACACCGCCACAGCGGGACACCCCTATGTGAAAACCGATGCCCCGATTATCGGAAAAACAAGCGGCGGCACCACCAAGCTCTACGATAACCTGCAGACCGCCATCAACGAAGTGGGCAATGGCGGCACGGTCACCATACCTTATACCGAGAATGGCTATACCTACAACGGTGATCTGAGCATCCGCGACGGCATCACCATTGAAGTGGCAAATTCGGCAGGGGCACAGGGCACCGCCAAGATCAACGGTCAGGTGACCATTGACGGTGCGAAAGACGTTGTAATGGATGGCGTTTCTGTCAGAAAAGACATCACCGGAAGTGGCGCTGTCGTTACAAAGAATGGATCAAGTTTAACCTATAAAAACGCCGCGATTGAGAATCTATCCAATAAAGACAACACGAATTACAGCTATGAAGCGGGTATTCGACTAGAAGGAAAAGGCGATAAAGTTACAATTGATAATGCAAAAATAACTGCCACCGCCTACGGGATTGGCTTACGCCATATCGAACAGGAGCTAATTGTACAAAATAATAGCGAAATAACTGGCTGGGCAGCCATTATGACATCTGCCGGAACTTTATATAATGAGTTGAATGGCGGTAAAGAAATTGCAGTCGATACAAACACACATATTACAGTAAAAGATTCAAAATTAACAGGCATCGCAAAAGACAACAACTATCAAGTTGAAGGATATGCTATTGTTGCGCTGCAGGAAAACTACGAAAAAGTCAGCTTTGAAGCATCAAACACAACGTTCACAACTGACAAAAGAGCAGCAGCTGATGGTACCACAGAAAATGGTATTGATATTCGGCCATATCCAAGTGCAGTGACATTGACGAATTGTACCTTTAATATGTGTGCCGATGCGACAGTTATCAACTGCATTGACAATCAGGTAAAAGGATATCAGGAACAAGTTAAGCCTTACGAAAATAACGCTTATCGAAACACAATCACATTAACAGATGTCGCAGCAAACACAGTGGATAACGGAGCAGCGCCGAAGATTATAGCGCGTGAACTGATGGGCGGCGAAGACGTCGATACATTTGTCTTTAATAATACAAGCACAGAAGCAAATATTCTGACAGAGCAGGATATCACTTGGACTGTTCTAGACCCATCCGGTACCGATATTACAATCGAAATTGCAACAGCAGAAGAGCTGCAGCGGGTTGCAGAAATTGTAAATATCGGAGGAGATACTGGCAAGGTGCTTGCAGACGGCAACGCAACCATAAAACTTAAAAATGATATTGATTTAAGCAGTATTGGAAATTGGACACCGATTGGCACGAAAGATCATCCGTTTACTGGAAAATTCGACGGTCAAGGCTATGAATTATCCAAGTTGAGCGTAACCGGTCAAGATGGACAAAATTATTTAGGCCTCTTTGGAGCCATTGGAGCAGGGGCTGAAATCAGCCGTGTTATATTAGATCAGCCTCATGTAACAGCCATTTCAGCAGCTGTTACTGACAGCCCGGATCCCAACCCACTGGGCAAAAATGTTGGAGCTTTAGTCGGCGGTACCGTTGCGGGAGCAGGCAAAGATATTAATATTTCCGGGATTACAGTCAATGCTGGCCAAGTAACCGGATATGGCCGCGTAGCGGGTATTTTGGGTCAAGTGATCCAGGGTACAGCGAAAGTAAGTATTAGCGGCTGTCGGGTAAATGGCACAACGATTGAATCCGTTAATAACGATATCGCAACAGGCGGTAATGGAGACAAAGCAGGCGGTATTGTGGGACAAGCAATGTGGTCGACACAGGCAAGCATCACAAGCTGTTTTGTTGAAAATTCTACAGTCAAAGGCGCCCGCGATATCGGCGGTATCATTGGTATTGCCAATAATGTAAGCATTAGTAATTGTAATGCAGACGTGACAATTGAAAAGGTAACAGCACAAAACCGTAAAGATAAAAACTTGAATTTTGGTGGTATTATTGGCAGCTATGAAGGAACAGCCACTGTTTTGGGTGAAAATAATACATCTAAGGTTGGATTTAAAGGAGACTTAGAATATGCACCGGGATGCAATAACATTGTATTCCAGGGGATCTATTATGGTGGACCCTATAAAACAGATAATAAACTGACATCAACGAACTATGACAACCAGACAGAAGCAACCATCTATGGAGAGAAAGACCCAACAGAAAATGGCAAAATATTAGCCGCAGTTAAAGACTTAGTTGGTGAAAAGGGGATTGTCAATCTGGCCGCGAACGAATACACACTAGCCGATAGCCTGACAATCGACAAGGAACTGATGATCAATGGTCTGACAGATGATACGGTTCTAGTTAACGCATCTGTGAACGAAGAAGAACAGCCGGAAGCTGTCGAAGCTATAGGACAGGAAACCGGCGTGGTAATCAATGGAAAAATAGAAGTACAGGCAAATTCTACTTTGAAGGGATTAACAATTAAAGATAATGGCGCTGTAGCTACGGCTTTAGTATCAACTGATACGCCAGCTATTGCAATAAAGTTAGATAATTGTTATTTATACCAAAATGGCGAAGGAACAAATGGGAATGACACAACTAATGAATTTAACAAGCGTTCCAATGGCATTTGGTTAAAAAGCTCAGCGCAAGGTACAGCATTAAATGTAACAAATAGCTATATTAAATTAGATGGAGAAAAAGGACATCTTGGTATTGTTGCAAATGCGGATAATGTCGTTGTAAATATGAGTAATTCAAAAATATTATCTGATAACTTTTACGACAGAGGTATTCTGTATGCAGCCGAGGGTATTTTATCTGCAATAGAAAATACAGAAATTGATACCAAGTATTATGCGCTGAATTTCTACGGAAATGCAAGCAACGCTGGAGAATTAACTGTTGACCGCTCTAAATTGACGGGTTATGCTGCAATGAATATCAAAGGAGATAATAAAACAATCAATGTTATGAACTCAACATTGATTGGACGTACATCTTTTGAAGAAGGAACTGGTTACAATAGTTATGGAACAATCGTATTCGACCGATCAGCCCAAAATAATCATGTAATTGTTGACGGTGTAGACAGTGTTCTTAGCACTGAATATGTAAATGGAGCAAAAAGTTTACAATATTTGGTTGATATGCGCAGTGACAGCACTTCTTCTTTTACAATGAATGCAGGAAAAATGGAAATACCCGCAGATACGACAACAGGTACGGCTTGTCGGCAGGAACAGGATACTGGCAGAGGTGCACTTGTTATCGGATCAAACGTACAAACAGTTTACAATGCTGGAACCAATGATAGTCCAGATTGGAAAGCATGTATAAAAGTAGTGGATGAAAATGGAACAATTAAAAATGCGGCTAATTCTGTGGCCAATGCACTTTATAAAAAAGAATACATGGATCCTAACGGCGGAAAGGATTATAAACCTTATGCTGAGTTAAATGTTAAACCAGAAAGTGGAGACACTCTGGTGATTCCGGATGGTGCAGTGATTACAGAGAATATTGACATGAGCACAATTGGTCAACCATATGAACTAGATACCAAGGATATCTCCATCAATGGTATCAACATTAAAACCGACGGCGATGTCGTCTTTACAGGAAGTTTTGCAGGCAGCACAAAAGGGAAACTCGTCGTGCCCGTTGGTGAGACAGAAACCTTCGACGGCGATGTAAAACATTATGTTACCGTGCAGTTAGACGGCAGTGGTGTCAACGATGGCGAAAATCAGTCTATCATTAAGGCAAAAAACAATCTGTCGGATCAGAATTCTTTTGTAAAAGGCAGCAACGCGACCTTTGAATACAAAGCAGCAACAACCGAATCAGACTACAACATTTGGACCGCAACCCATCGTACTGACACTTTCGATGTAGGTGATGGTTCCCTAGAAGCCCCGTACCAGATCGCGACGCCAGAACAGCTCAAGTTACTCTGTGATAAAGTAAACATGGCAGATTCAATTCATGCTGACAAACATTATGTACTGGTAGCAGATTTGACATTGCCAGAAGAAATGATTATTGCAGATAAAAATGGAAAAAACGGCATTGGGGTGAACTATAAAAATTCAGATGATTCTTGGTCAAATGGTTTTACGGGTACCTTTAATGGTAATAAGCACACCATCACTATGAGTTCAAACCAGACTAACGCATTATTTGAACAAATTGGACAGAATTCATTCATCAAAGACCTTGAATTTGTCTCGCCGCGTCCGTTGGTTAGATATAATAACGGTCTTGTTAAACAGATAAGCTATGTAAATCAAAGTTCAGATTTAACGGCATTGGGATCAGGATTGATCGAAATCAATAAGGGCACAGCGCAAAATTGTTATACGAACGGCACACTAAGTGCCTATGCAATAGGTAATGGAACATATGAAAACTGTTATACAATTCATAACGGAATCGTGCCCAATGATGGAAGTTTTCCAGGCACATTAACCAACACATACTACCAGGGCACAACCACCGATTACACAAATCACGTTGTATCCGCAGCTGATATGCAAAAAGCGCGCTTCGCCATGATCTTAGATGGCAGCAATCCGGGCAGTGAAGAACCGGCAGAATCACCAAACTGGACCTATGTACCAAACGCCGAAGGTAATACTTATCCACAGTTACAATGGGAGGCACCGACTAGCATTATCACACCACTCACGAATGTGACAGCTGTCAGCGGTAATGAAGCGCAGGGAACTGTAACAATGACGAAACCAGAAGATGGTCATATCTATGCAGGCGATACTGTAACAGTAACAGCAGCGCCAACAAAGGATTATACCTTTGATAGCTGGTATATTAATGAAAAAACGTTTGAGGATAATAATCGTATAACTAAAGCCATCAAAGTTGCAAATGACAATACTATAATTAAGGCTACATTCTCTGCAAAACCAAAGGTTCAGTTATCTGTTAATCTCAATGGAACCGGTGGAAAAGTCTATAAATTTAACGGAACCAAATATGAATTGTTTGCGGCGCCAAGTATAGCAGGTTTAACATCTGTCAATATTGGTGATACCGTAAAATTGAGAGCTAGTGTCAATGCAACAGCAGTCAATACACAATTTAAATATTGGTATGATACGACAAGCAACAGAATTGTCTCTGAAAATTTAGATTATGAATTTACAGCAGGTAGCAGTGCGATCAATTTAGCCGCTGTTTTCTATACGCCAGATCCGGAACTTGCTTCGGTAACTTTCAGAGATGCTTATAATACGGTTATTTATAACAAAGCTTACCTCACTGAAGCGAGCAGTACAATAACTGACTTCCCAGCAGCTCAGGTATTATCAGGATATGATTTTAAAGGCTGGTACTACGATCAAAATGGTACACCGGTTCTGGTTACTAAAGATACTGTTGTAAAATGTGATATGGACATTTATCCAGTCTTTGAAAAACAGCAGAGTAATTATACCGTGACATTGCATGATGCTAAATTTAAAGGTACAGATGAAACAACACGCGAAGTGGTTTATAAAGATCAGGTAACAGCCATTGCCGAAGAAACGAAAGCGAATCAGATATTTGCCGGATGGAAATTTGGTAATGAGACAGAAGCCACAAGCGATTATGTAGGATATAACCTTGAATATAACTTCACAGTAACACAGGATACACATTTGTATGCGGTTTATCAGAATGAAAAACCAGTTATAGATGAACCTACTGTCAGCTTAAGTACTGTGCTTGTTTCTCCAGGTAATGGAATATTAGGATTTACAGCTACAAATAATTTAGTAGATACAACTAGATTTAAATTTGTAGAGGCTGGATTTATTTATAAAAAAGAATTTATAATAAGTCCTGATGAAAGCCAGTTTGTCATTGATGGAGAAAACGTGACGACGAGAAAATTACAGTCAATATCCGAAAGTGGAACGACATCTATTATGTTAGGCGGTATTTCCCAAAACAGTGGTGCGACAATTCGTGCATATTTAACTTATGAAGATATTGCAAACGGACAAATCAAAACAACATACAGCAGCATTACAGTACAACAACAGAAATAAATGTTCTAATTTGAAAGGAGGTGCGGCAAATGAAAAAATATATTAAACCTGAAATAGAAATAGTAGAATTTGAAATAGTTGAATCTATTGCAGCTTCTAATCTGCAATTCACAAGTTGTGATGATTCTTGCATTGTAGGTTAAAAATTCTTAAGAGGGCAATTCATAATTGCCCTCTTAAACACTAGCTTAATATGAATAAATATAAAATTGCAGACATATCAATAGAGATAGATTGTTTTGGTAAAATACTAAAGAGTGAACTAGAAAAATATAAAGATGGTTATTTAGATAATAAAGACTTTACAATTATTTCTCAGAAAGTTCAAAATATAATAATACCAGAGAATAATATAGTACTTAAACCGGATTCAATTATAGATACTTATATTATGGAAAATAATGACACCATTAGCTTTTTTTATAAAGAAAATAAAAAGTGTATTTTAAATATTGAATTTGATAAAAAGAGCAACGATACAAAAATCTTTTTATCAGGAAGAACAAAAAAGGAGCCTAATATGACATTGGAAGATTGGGAATACAATCAAACCGGCTATGTCTTTTCAAAAGCATTGGTAGAGTATAATGGATTTTGCCTCCATGCTTCGGCAATATCAGTAAATAATAAAGCAATACTTTTTTCAGCTCCGAGCGGAACTGGAAAAACGACGCATACCAACTTATGGTTACAGTACTTTGGAAAAGATAGAGTGAATATTTTTAATGATGATACACCAGCTATTCGTCAAGTAATTGATAAGTTTTATGCATATGGAACACCATGGGCAGGATCAAGCAGAATAAATTCGAATATAAAAGCACCAATTGCGGCTATTGTTTTTTTGAAACAGGGTGAGAAAAATACGATACGAAAATTAAGTAATAAAGAGGCTGTTAACCAGTTATTTTTTCAAGCAATTATACCTAAATATAATAATGAAAAAGTGGATAAAATACTCTGCATTATTGATCAAATAATAAGAAAGATTCCAGTATATGAAATGAGGTGTAGGATTGATAATGATGCAGTGAAAACTGTTTATGAAGCAGTATTTGGAGGATAAAATGAAAATTAAAGATGGTTTTATATTAAGAAATATCGCAGATGAGCATATAGTAATACCAGTTGGAGAAAATGCTTTTGATTTAAACGGGATCATTAATCTAAATGAAGTAGCTGCTTTTCTCTGGGAGAATATGCAAACTGCTATATCGGAAGAAGATTTGGTGAAAAAAATATTGGAAAATTATGATGTCTCTGAGAAAAACGCAAAAGTAGATGTTGAAGAATTTATAAAAAAAATTGATGAAGCTGGATTCTTAGATTAATGAGTATATATAAAAAATTTATTCAATATCTTGCTAAAGAGAGTGTGAGTAAAGGGAAAGCATTTAGTGCCACTTTAGAAATCACAAAACGTTGTAATTTGTTGTGCGAGTTTTGCTATTTGAATGGAGAACGTAACAAATTAGATTTATTAGACGAAAAGTCAACAGATGAATGGATAGAGTTTATTACAAAATGCATAAAAAATAATGTGTTTTATATTAACTTTACCGGCGGTGAAGTCTTAACGCGGCCTGATTTTGAAGAAATCTATACAAAAACCTACGATATGGGAACCAAAATTTGTGTTTTCACCAACGGTACCCTTCTAAACGACAGCTATTTGCAGTTGTTCAAAAAACGCCCCCCAGACAGTATCGATATTACCTTGTATGGAATGTCAGCCGAGCGTTACGAGCAAATTTGCGGCAATGGCGATGCCTATTATAGGGTCATGGAAGCAATCGATAATTTACAGAAAGCGGGCTTGCCAGTTCAGACAAAAACCAATGCACTGCCAGCACTTGCGGGAGACTATGAGCAGATTGCAGAGTATGTAAAAGACCATAGGCTTTCTTTCCGTTTTAGCGGATACATGGGCCCGGAAAGGGACTGCCCTGGTCAGATGGATAGCTTTAAACGTATACCGCCCGAGAAGGTTTTAAAATTTCAAAAGTTATTCTGTGAGCAGGGGCTGATAGGTATACAAGAGCAGGATACCAGAGAGTGTCATGAGCAGTGCTTCCGGTGCATGGCCGGAAAAAGTTCTTTCTTTGTGAGTAGCGAAGGTAAGATGACAACCTGTCCCATGTTCACAGGCTTTTATACCGAACCTTTTAAGGATGGCTTTGAAGTGGCATGGGAGCAGTTAAAGCAAAAAGTAAAGAATGCTGAGGCCTGTGAAGACTGTTTGAGTTGCGAAGAATATGCTTACTGCACGAAATGCCCGGCAAATCTTTATTCTGAAACAGGCAGTACAGCAAAATGCAGCGCTTACTTAAAAGCACTGGCTCACAATAACCGTGTGTTAAATGAAATCAAAAAGAATTAGATTAAAAGATATGCATCCACTGATGCAGGAAAAGCTTGGCAGAGGCGGCGAAGTCATTTTCACCTCCGCCGGTACCAGTATGCTGCCCACCCTCCGCGACCGCAAGGATCAGGTCTGTATTGTACAACCACCGAACCGTCTGCGCAAGTACGATCTGCCGTTTTACATCAGAGACAATGGCCAGTACGTATTGCATCGGGTGGTAAAGGTACACGCGGATTCAACGTATACCCTCCGGGGAGATCATCAGCTTGTGAACGAAACAGGCATCCGTTCCGACCAGATCATCGGCCTTGTCAAGGGTTTCTGGCGTGATGGCCGTTACATATCCTGCAAAAACCCCTGGTACCGTCTGTACTGCCGGATATGGTGGCTTTTGTATCCGGTGCGGTATGTTGTGCTGCGGGGGCGGGGGCTGCCCGGCCGTTTGCGGCGGTGTTTTAAATAAAAGCCCCAGCCCTCTGTACCCTCAATGTCTCTACCTCTGATGATTCCGTTCTTTCAGGGATGGCGGGGGTGCAGAGGGCTGGGGCTTTGAGACAGGAGATTTTGTGAATACCAAACGCACTTACACTGATCGGGAAGTTTTTTCCTGGCTTTACCAGAATGCCAGAGGGCAGATTTTGGCCTGTGTGCTGCTGGTTTTAGCCAATGTGGGGCTGGCCTGTATGGGGGTGGCCTTCGCGCTGGCGTCAAAGAGCGTCATTGACGGGGCCACGGCAGAGGGGTCGGAGGTGCTTGTCTGGCGCAGTACGGTTTTCTTTGGTATTATCGTGCTTCAGGCACTGCTCCAGGCCTACTGCCGCCACGCCCAGGCGGCAATCCAGGGAAAGCTGGAAATGGGCTTTAAATCGCGGTTTTTGTCCGCTGTTTTAAAAAAGGATTACCGGGCTGTCATGGCTTACCACAGCGGTGACCTGCTCAACCGGCTCACCAGCGACGTGCAGGCCATCGCAAACGGCGTGACCTCGCTGCTACCGACCTTTTCCGGGCTCATCACCAAGATCGTGTCGGCCTTCTGGGTGCTCTGTGTGCTGGACTGGCGTTTCTCGCTGATCTTTGCCTTGGCCGGGGCGGTCATGTTTGTGGTCACACGTTTTTTCAGGAAACGCCTCAAGGCTCTGCACAAGCGGGTTCAGGAGACTGATGGACAGGTGCGCTCCTTTTTGCAGGAGCTGCTTTCGAGCTTTCTGGTTATCCGCACCTTTCAGGTGGAGGGGGCCATGGAGGCCAAGGGCCGGCAGCTTCAGCAGGACAATTACAGCGAAAAAATACGAAAGAACACCATCAGTGTGGCGGCCAATACGGGCATCGGCTTTATTTTTAATCTGGGCTACCTGTACGCGCTGATGTGGAGCTGTCAGGGGCTGATTGCGGGCACGATAAGCTTTGGAACCCTGACGGCGGTGCTGCAGCTGGTCAACCAGGTGCAGTCGCCTTTTGTGGGCCTTTCGGGCATGCTACCCCAGTATTACGGGGCGCTGGCCTCGGCGGAGCGGATGATGGACATCGAGGCTCTGCCGGACGAACCGGCCGTGGACAGCCAGCCCTATGACGCCGATGCGCTTTACGCTCACATGGTGGGGCTTGAGCTGCGGCAGGTGTGCTTCCGCTATGACAGAGACAGGGTGCTTGATCAGGCAGATCTGTATCTGGAACGGGGCAGCTTTGCCGTGATTTCGGGGCTTTCGGGCATTGGAAAGAGTACGCTGCTCAAGCTGCTGCTGGGGGTTTTCACGCCGGACTCGGGGCATATCGGGCTGAGGATGGACGACGGCTTCCGGATCGCGGTGGACCGGCAGACACGCGGGCTTTTCGCCTATGTGCCTCAGGGCAATTTTCTATTGTCCGGCACCATCCGGGAAAATATTGCATTTATCCGCCCTGAAGCCACAGAGCAGGAGATCATCCAGGCGGCTGAGCACAGCTGTGCCATGGATTTTATCCGAGAACTGCCAATGGGAATGGATACGGTCATTGGCGAGAAGGGGCTTGGCCTGTCCGAGGGACAGATTCAGCGTCTGGCCATTGCCCGGGCGCTGCTGGGCGGTGCACCGGTGCTGCTGCTGGACGAGGTAACCTCTGCCCTGGATGGGGAGACGGAGAAGCGGGTGCTTAAAAATATCCAGGGTCTCAAAAACCGTACCTGCCTCATCGTAACGCACAAGGCCGCAGCCCTCACCGTCTGTGATGTGGTGCTGCGCATTACAGACGGAAAAATAATTATGGAAAAAAGGGTGAGAGAAGTAAAATGATCAGAGATGAAAAACGTTATGTGGTAGAGCTGTTGGCGGCGGTACTAAAGGACCGGAAACCCGAACCGCTAGAGCCGGGCTGCGACTGGGAAGCGATCTATAAAGAAGCCAGACGGCATTCGGTGGCGGGCATGGCCGACTACGGGCTGGAAAAGCTTGCGGAGGAGGAGCAGCCCCCGCAGGCCGTCCGGCAGCGGTTTAAGCAGGCCAGGCTCTCGGGTATTGCCAAGGAGGCCACCCAGCATGTCACTGTGACCGGACTGCTCAAAGACCTTGATCAGCGGGGCATCCGTGCGCTTCCGCTCAAGGGCTTTGTGCTCAAATACGCATACCCCAGGCCAGATATGCGGCTCATGGCCGATGTGGATATCCTGGTGGACGACGCCAATACAAAGGCGGTTAAGCAGATTTTGACCGGCATGGGCTTTTCCTGCGAGCATGAGGGCGGCAATCACGATGTCTACTACCGCAGGCCCTATATGAATCTGGAGATACACCGCAATATTCTGCCGGAAAAATACAGCTTCGGCGGGTATTTCGACCATATTTTTGACCGGGCAGCGCTAAAGGAGGGCTTCCAGTGTGTGTACGCCATGACACCGGAGGATTTTTACCTGTACATGGTAGCGCACCTGACCAAGCATTACGCCCAGGGCGGCACCGGCATCCGTTCTGTTATGGATTTGTGGGTATACCGGCGCTTTTACAAAGAGACGGCGGACTGGGAGGCAATCGGCCAAGGACTTGAGACCATGGGCCTGAAGGCCTTTGGGGATAACCTTGCCCGCCTGGCAGAGGTCTGGTTTGACGGGCCCCCGGGCGATGCGGTCACTGATGAGATGGGCCGCTTTATTCTGGGCAATGGCACCTATGGCACAACACAGAACATGGAACTTTCTGCCTTTGCCAGTGTCTATGATGAGCGGGAGCGCTTCTCGGCCATCCAGCGCCGCTATTTCTGGCGCACCCTGTTTCCGGGCATGGACCACATGCGCATGGTCTTTCCCTGGGTGGAGGGCAGGCCTGTGCTGCTGCCCGCAGCCTGGGTGATGCGGGGCGTGCGCGCCATGGTCAAACGGCCAGGCCGTACGCTGCACCGTGTGCGGGCAGTGCGCAGCACCTCGGAGCAGGAGGTGGCAACAGCCAAGGGCTTTTATGAGCGGTCTGGCTTACAGGAGCCGGAGCATGAGGAAAAAAGCCGCCTGTAAAAAAAGCGTGTTTTTTCTGAGAGAACGAACTGAATAGGGGGCCGGTGCCCCCGACAGGATTAATTGCACTGACACCTGAAGAACAGTAGGGCTATTTTCTGCCCTTCTGTTCTTTTTTTGTGTAAATATTTTTTAAAAGGAGATCGTTATGAAAAATGTGATGGCGCTCATTGAAGAGGGCCGTATTGAGGTGATGGATTTAGAGGCCTTTGACAGGGTGCTGGAGGATTATGTGGTGTCTTTCATGCAGCCTCTTTATCAGGACGGGCATGGCGATGCAACGGCCGTGGCCTTTCTGGGCCGCGCCCCGGTCATGGTCACGGCGTCCTACCGGGATGCGGTGCTTCCGGCCTATCTGGCCCATTTCTGTATGACGCGGGAGCTGGCCCGGGAAAAGACAAAAAAGCTTCTGCACCTTGAGAAGGGCGGGCATTTGCCCTTTTATATTCAGGCGACAGAGGATGTGATGGTCGAGACAAAATGCCGTACCGAAAAGGTGGGCCGGGATACCGCCTATGGCTGCTACAACGCGACCATGTACGAAAGGTGCGGCGGCGTGGTCAGCGCTAAGGGTCTGGAATACTGCGGCTTTTTCTTTCCCAGAAAGCAGGACAGCCACCCTGAGCGCTTTAGCAGGCTCATGCGCCTGAGCAGGAGGCTCTTTGAAGAAGCAATGGCACATTTCTGTTATAAAAAGAAATAGTCAGCACAAAAACACAGGATATCGCGGTGTACGCCAAAACGGCGTACACCGCTTTTCAATTTTCTAGGCCTTTTTTAAAGCTCAGGTAAAAATGGCGGAAAAAATTCAATAAAGCGCTTTTTGCGCAGGAAACACGACAATGAGAAGTAAAAAAAGCCAAAAGCACTGCCTTTAAAGCAGTGAACCGCCTTTTTGACATCTGCGCCAAACCGCGGGCTGCTGTATACTGGGATTACTTAAGTACAGGAAGCGCTTCAAAATCCAATTATCGGAGGAAGAAATGAATTTACAGTTACAGGAATTTGTGAATGATGAATTTGGCAGGATCCGCGTGATCGACGAAAAAGGACATGTGGTGGTAAACGGGGCCGACGCGGCCAGAGCCTTGGGATATGCCCGTCCGTCCGAGGCGGTGCGCCGTCACTGCCGGCATGCCGAAAAGCGGTTCGCCGCCCACCCTCAGAGCCCGGACAAGCAGATGGAAATGCTCTTTATTCCGGAGGGAGATCTGTACCGCTTGGTGGTATCCAGCAAGCTGCCAGCCGCCAGACGCTTTGAGGCCTGGATCTATGACGAGGTGCTGCCCGCCGTGCGTATGAGCGGAGCGGAGAAACTGCACGAGGACCGCCTGGCCGACGCCCTTGTGTCGCAGACTCAGAACCTTGTAAAGCTTCAGGAGGCGCTGGCGGCGCAAAACGACCTGGCCCGTTTCGCGCGTGGAATCCAGATGTCTGAGACCAATATCTCCATGAAAAAGCTCACCACGCTGGTCCAGAACATCCGGCTGGAAAACGGCCGGAAGATCAATACTGGGCAGAAGCGCCTCATGAGCTGGATGCGCAGAAACGGCTACCTGTGCTACAGCAAGCGTGAAAACAACATCCCTACCCAGCGGGCCATGGACCTTGGCCTGTTCGAGGTGCGCGAGAGTATCTTCGAGCCTGAGCCCGGCGTGGTGTTTCTGGACCACACCACCTGCGTGACGCCAAAAGGACAGGCGTATTTTATCCGCCTTTTCATGGAAAAAGGCCTGGAAGCCATCCGGTAGGCAGACCTGTGGAATACTTTAATGAGCTGAATGCCTGGTTTGAGTGGCTCACAGAACACAAGCTCAGCCAGGGGGCCAGAAACCTGTGGCAGTACCTGCTGTACCGGTGCAGCCGCTGCGCCTATCTTGCCGCAAACGGCGACTGGCTCTGGCGTGTACAGTTTTTCGTGCGGCCCGAGAAACTGGAGCAGGTCATGGACAACACCTACCGCAACATTGCCCGCCACCGCAAGGAGCTGGAGGACGCGGGCCTTATCCGTTATCAGAAAGCGGTGAAGGGAAAATCCCAGGGCCTTTATACGCTCATTCCCTTTGCGGACAACGTCGCGCCCGCTGTCCGCACCACGGTTTCAGGGCAGCCTCTCGAGGTCTATGTGATTGTCAACAGGATTGTGGATAACGGCTGTGGATAATGTGGATAACTGTGGATAAATTTGACTGCCGGACAGCACAGACACCTAAAAGGCTGAAAAGACCAAAATTGGTGCGGACAGGGGGTCACAGATGTCCACCATAAATACTTTATTAACAATACCTATATTATTCTTTTATAAATCAGGAGGCCAAATTAATGATAGATATTGAAGATGTGAGTGCAAACGAGAAAGATGAACAGTATGACCTGATCAACAGCCTGGTAAGACGTGGGCAGCTGGGCGATTCCGAAGCCCAGACACAGCTGCTTATCGCCTACACCCCTCTGATCAAAAGCATGGTTAAGCGTTACGTCTACGATTGGGCGTGTTATGAGGACGCCATGCAGGAGGGCTGCCTGGTGCTTCTGACCGCGCTCAGGTGTTACGAGCCCCAAAAAGGCGTGTACTTTTCCGCCTATATCAAACGCCAGCTCTTTTACCATTTTGTCCAGAAGCCCAAGGAGGCCGAAAGGCATTCAGAGAAGAAAGCTCTGAGTCTGGACAGCGATCCCGGCGGCGAAGTCCCTGCGCTGAAGGAACAGCTTGCCGCGCCCGGAAGCAGCGTGGAGGAGGTGATCGGGAACCGGGAGGCCGATGCTCTGCGGGCCCGCCGGAGTGAAAGCCTGGAGCCGCTGGTGGAATGTCTGGCACCCCGGCAGCGCAGGGCCATCCGGGCACATTACCTTGAGGGCCGCCGGGTCACGGATCTGGCAGCCCAGTGGGGGATGAGCGAGAATGCTGTGAGCCAGCTGCTTCACCGGGGACTGCGGCGTCTGTCCTGCCTCATGAAAAAAGTTTAAAAAGAAACCGTAAGATTTTATGGTGCCTGCCATTATACAACCATGAGCCGCAGCAAGCGGTAATAAAACAAAGGAGGCCAGAAAAAATGGCAGTTAAGAAAGTGATTCGTGCGGTGGATATGAAAACAATCCTGAACTTCGGTGAAGAGGGTGGAAGAATTGTGAAAAAGACAAAAACCTACGGTGATCTGAGAACAGACGTCACCGATGAAGCCTTTGTGACAACGGCTGAAGCCATCGCCAAGATGCAGGAGCCGATCATGGAGAAAAAGGAAAAAATTGTATCCGAAGAACTGATGAGAACAGGCGAATAAGGAGGAAATAGAAAATGGCAGAAAAGACAAGTAAAGAATTGATTGTAACCTATGAACGCGCAGACGGCAAGAATTTTAATCTCACCATTCCAGACCTGCGGGAGGACATTACCGACGCCGAGATCAACACCGGGGTCAAAGCGATTTTGACACAGGACATCTTCGCACCAGAGGGCTTTGGCCTGTCGGCAGTGGCTGGTGCCAGGAAGGTAGAGACCAAAACCACGGATATACCCATCGAGGAAGCGTAAATTAAAAGAGAGCGGGAGACCGCTCTTTTTTTAATACCAGAAATCAGGCTTTTTTGTTTTTTGTCCCGGCCAACTCGTTTACCAGGGTCGCGCCAAGTATGAGCACAGCCCCTCCTGCCTGCACCGGAGTCACGGGCTCGGCGAGGAAAAGGCTTGACAGTAAAATAGCTGAGATGGGGTCGATGTAGCTGAAGGTGGCAATGGTGCGGTTATCCAGCCGGGGCAGTGAGGCAAAGTACAGAAGATAGCTAAAGCCAGTGTGCACCACACCCACCAGAATCAGCAGCAGAACCGCGGTAGGACCAGCCCCGGCAAGGTGGATGCCGTCCGTCAGCAGGACATAGGGCAGAAGCGCCAGAGCGGCGATAAACAGCTGGGTAAAGGCGCTTTCAAAATCCGAGATATCTTTTAAAAATTTGTTGGTCAGGACAATGGCCGCGTAAAAGACAGCGCCGCCAAAGCCATAGGCAATGCCGATGAGGTTCAGGCGGTCCAGGGTGCCGCCCGCGCCGGATATGCAGACCATACCGGCCATGGCCGCAAAGATGCAGAGCACATTGGTGTGGGTCAGGGGCTCCCTAAAGATCACGGGTGTCAGCAGCATGACGAAGACGGGCGCGCAGTAATAGCTGACAGTGGCATTGGCGATGCTGGTGTACTTATAGGCCTGAAAAAGCAGGATCCAGTTAAAACCGAGCATGACGCCAAGCGGGAGCAGAACCTTCAGATTGCTTCGGATACGTTTGAGAGAGAGTCCCTTTTTAAGAATGAAGCTGGACACAAAAAGAAAGGCGCTGCCGATGAGCCCCCGGGCCAGGGCGATCTGGCTTGAGGTGAAGGGCAGGGTGCGGACAAAGAGGCCGATGCTCCCAAAAATAAGCATGGCCAGGGCAAAGAGCAGCTTTTGTTTGTTCATGGGGTCTCCTTTGGTATCGGGCAGGAAAGTAAGGGATCGTTCAGACCATTGTATCGGCGGTCTGCGCTTTTGTCAATCCCAAACCGTAAGAAACGGCTTTTTATGCCACTATACAGACGTAGTGAATCATAGAAGGAGGTTTACAGAATGCAGAAATTTTACAGGCGGATTTTGATCTTTATGGGGCTGGTGGTGTGTCTGGTCATCGGTGCCGCTGTGCTCCAGTCGTGCAGCCAAGGGCGGGAAGCAGCTGTGAAAAGCCCTGAGCCAACAGCCCATGAGCAGGTTGGTTCGCCGGAGGAAACCCTGCCGGAGACCGGGGAGGCCCAGAGCTCTGAGACCCAAAAGAAGGAGCCGGAGGACGGGCCTTCCCCGGTTGAGCCAGAGCCCGAGGCGCCGGAAGAACCAATGGTTTCGGAGCACTTCGGGCTTTGGGAGTACGCCTGCGACTGCGCGGGCTATTGCTCCGGTTTTCCGGTGATGCCTGATCCCGGGCTCACCGAACGGGTGGAGGCCCTGCGCTGTGCCTGCGGGCAGCCTGTGATCCTGACCTCAGGCGTGCGCTGCGCGCAGAGGAATGAGGAGGTCGGCGGCGTTTCCTGGTCCTTTCACAAACGGGGCCGTGCTGCGGACCTTTACTGCCCCGGGGTGGCAGTGGGGGATCTGGCCGCTATGGCCAAGGCGGTGGGGCTTAATGTCCTGCCCTATTACAGCAGCGGCTACGTGCATGTAGAGCTGACAGAATAAAAAAAGCTGCGGACGCAAAATACTGCGTCCGCAGCTTTTTTTTATGATTTCTGTTATAATAGGCATAACGATTACAGGGTAAGGGGGAACAGGATGAAGGGGTTTGAGTTTTTAGATGAAAAGTATACGCGCTACATGCTGGAGTGCTTTTCCAACGCCACAGGACTTTATTTAAAAGGGATCGACCCTGAGGGCGAGACCTTTCTGTCGCTTGAGAATCTGCAGGAGTGTGAATTCTGCGAGTACGTCCGGTCCTGTAACGGCGAAGCCTGCACAGCCTCCTACCGCCAGGCCTGTCAGGAGGCGGCCAAGTGGAAGGAGCCTTATTTTTTCAGGTGCCATGCGGGTCTGGTCATGTGGGCGGTTCCCATCCTGGTGGAGGACTGCAGCGTGGGCTGCCTGATCTGCGGCCAGGTGCTGCTGTGGGAGATCGACGAGTTTTTTATTGAGGAGCTGGAGGAGATGAACCAGGACATTGAAAATTTTGGACTTTTGTGTGAAAAGGCCAAAAAGCTCAAGGTGCTGTCGCCCCATAAAAGCCAGTCTGTGGCGGACATGCTCCAGGCCATACTCAATTACCTGTCCAAGGCCAGCGCCGGGGGCTATGACGAGCGCCTGAAAACAGAAGCCTGGCGCAGGGTGATCCTGAACCATATGGATGAGCGGAAGAACCAATTTCTGGAGGACCCCTTTGAGTATGACCGCCATCTCAAAAAAGAGAAAATGCTTTTGCAGGCCATCCGCACCGGGCAGCGGGACAAGGTGATGAAGGGGCTGCCCGGCTTTCTGACCGATACCTATGTGCTGGCGGGCTACAGCCTGGACCGGGTCAAGGTAAGGGTGCTGGAATTTATGTCGCTGGTATCCCGGGCGATTGTGGAGGCGGGGCTGGACAGCCACATCGCGGTGATGCAGAGTGAAAAGCTCTTTATGGAGGCGGGCGCTATCCGTGAGGTTGAGCTGCTCTTTGACAGGATTACTGCCATGGTGGGCGAGTTTATGGAGGACATTTTTATTTTGAGCGAGACCTCCCACCTCAGCGTGCTGAAGGCTGTGCGGGAGTATATCGGCGCCCATTACAGGGAGGTGCTGAGGATTGAGGAGATTGCCGCCGAGGTGGGCCTCAGCGACTCCTACCTCAGCCATCTGTTCCGTGAGACCTTTAATTACACGGTGAACGACTATATTACGCGCGTGCGTGTGGAAAATTCGGTGCGGCTCATGGAAAAACGGGAGCTCACCCTGAAGGAGATCGCCGTGCACTGCGGTTTCCAGTCGCCGGGCTATTTTTCAAAGGTGTTTAAAAAATATCTGGGCGTCACGCCGAAAGAATACCGGAACCGCTTTATCGAGTAGGCAAACCGAAAAAAAGAGGAGAATATGAAATGGACTATTACAAAGCGATTAACAAAGCCATAGAGGAGGGCGAAACCCGGGATGTGGTGACGCTGACCCGGGAGGCGGTGGCACAGCTGTATCCGCCGGAAAAAATACTGAACAACGGGCTGATTCAGGGCATTGAGCTGGTGGCTGAAAAATTCCGCGAGGCGGAGCTGCTGGTGCCGGAGGTTATCCTCTCCACCCGGGCGGTGCAGGCCGGGCTCAAGACCATCAAGCCCTATCTGGAGGCGGATGTGAAGAACCGTCAGGTCAAGGTTATGATCGGCACGGTGTCGGGCGATCTGCACGACATTGGCAAAAATATCATCAAGATTGTGGTGTCCACCCTGGGTGTGGAGATCATCGATCTGGGGATTGACGTGTCGGCTGAGAAATTTGTGCAGGGTGTGCAGAAGGAGCAGCCCCAGATTCTCATGATGTCCGCGCTGCTCACCACCACCATCAACCAGATGCAGACCGTGATCCAACGTCTGGAAGAAGAAAATTTACGAAAAAACCGGATCATCTTTGTGGGAGGCGCGCCTGTGACAGAGGCTTTTGCGGCGGATATCGGAGCGGATTACTACACACCGGATTCCTCTGAGCTCAAGGAGGTGTTGGAAAAGATACTGAAAAAGCTGAGAACAGCCTGAAATTTTCCCTTAAAAAACAAGCAAATCTAAAAAATAGCAGGATTGAGCTATAAATAGCAGGATTATGCAAAAATTAGCGTCCAGGAATGGTGATATTATAATACCAACAAAACAAACAATTTACGAAAAGGGAGGGAAACAGTCGTTGATCATTGTTGGAGAAAAAATTAACACCAGCCTGAAGGGGGTTACCGAATTTGTGCGGGAGCGCAACGCGGAGGCCATTCAGGAGCTTGCGGCTTCGCAGGCAGAACTGGGGGCGGACTATATTGACGTGAACTGCGGTACGCTGGTCGATGAGGAGGTAGAGGCCCTGCCGTGGCTCGTCGAGACAGTCCAGCAGGTCGTTAAGCTGCCCTGCTGTATTGACAGCCCGGATCCGGCGGCGCTGAAAGCGGCGCTGGCACTGCACCAGGGGGTACCGATGATTAATTCCATTACTGCCGAGGCGGGAAGGTATCAGGAAATGATCGGTCTGGTAAAGGAATATCAGGCCAAGATCGTGGCGCTGCTCATTGACGACGCCAACGGTATCAGTCCTGAGGCAGAGGTGCGGATCGGCATTGGCTGCCGGCTCATCGAGCAGCTGGAAAAGGACGGGGTCCCCGTCGGCGACATTTATATTGATCCGCTGATCCAGCCGGTAAGCACCGGCGCGGATATGGGCAACGTGGCCCTGCGGACCATCCGGGCGCTGAGAGAGTCTTATCCGGAGGTACATTTTATGTGCGGCCTCAGCAACATTTCCTTTGGCATACCGGAAAGGGGACTGCTCAACCGCACCTATCTGGCCATGTGTATGGCGGAGGGGCTGGACGGCGCGGTGCTTGATCCGAAAAACGCCAAAATGATGAGCATGATCACAGCCGGAGAGGCGCTGCTGAACCGGGATAAGGGATGCCGGAAGTATTTAAAGGCCCATCGGAAGGGCTTGCTTGTATAAAAAATAAGGGATAATAAGGGAGAAAAAACATGGAAAACTATATTGAAAAAATCAGAGAACTGGTACTTGAAGGGGAAGATGAAGAGATTGTTGAAATGATTGACGCGGCTGTGGACGCGGGCGTGTCACCTAAGGAAATTGTGTCGGATGCGCTCATCGAGGGCATGAACCAGGTAGGGCCGCTGATGGCAAGCGGCGAGCTCTATGTGCCGGAGGTTCTGCTCTGCGCCGAAACCATGCAGCTGGGCTTAAAGCACCTGAAGCCACAGCTGCAGGCAGGAGATGTGTCTACTCTGGGTAAAATTGTCATCGGAACCGTCGAGGGAGACCTGCACGACATCGGCAAGGATCTGGTGGCCATGATGCTTGAAAGCTCTGGCTTTGAGGTGGTGAATATCGGAATCGACCAGGCGGCGGAAAACTTCCTGGAGGCCGGAAAGGACGCGGATATCATCGCCATCTCTGCACTGCTGACCACCACCATGCCGGCCATGCGCGAAACGGTCCGGCTGCTCAAGCAAAGCGCCGGCAGCGCCAGAGTGATCGTAGGCGGCGCGCCGGTCAGCGATGAGTTTGCCCATGAAATCGGCGCGGACGGCTACGCCGAGGACGCAGGGGCCGCTGTGGTTTTCTGTAAAGAATTATTGAGTGCATAGGGGGTAAGAATATGCGACCGGAATTACGTTATCTGAACGACAAGGATCTGGAATACGTTCATAATCTGGCACTGGAGCTTCTGGAGGACATGGGCATTGAGCTCTGCGCCAGGGAGGCGAGAGACTATTTTGAACAGGCCGGCGCCACCGTTGAGGGCGAGATTGTCAAAATCCCGAGAAAAATTATTGAGGATGCACTGAAAACCGTGCCCAAACGGGACACCTTTACCCTTTACGGCAGAGACCCGAAGAACGACGTCAAGGTCAATGAAGCCCTGCCCTCACTGGCGGCCATGACCATGGCTACCTCGGTCATCGACCCATACACGAGGACAAAGCGTTCGGCCACGGATCAGGATCTGACGAACCTGACTAAAATCCTCGAGGTCATGGACAATGTCTCCATTGCCAGTGGCCTGATTACGCCGCAGGATGTGCCTCTGGAGAGCTCGGACTGGTATACCTGGGCGGGTACCATCAAAAATACCACCAAGCATATTACCGGCGGGGCCGTCGGCAAGGAGGGTGTGCGCGACGCTGTTGAGATGGCGCAGCTGGCCCTGGGCGATGACGTGGCCTTTGAGGACCGTCCCTTTATCTCCTTCTGGGTCCTGACCTCACCTCCGATGAAGCTGGATGAAAATCCGCTGAATGTTCTCATGGAAGCCAGCCGGTTAAACGCGCCGTCGGTCATTAGCTCCGGTGGGATTCTGGGCATCTCCTCACCCATCACGATTGAGAGTGCCGTTATCCACACCCACGCGGAAACCCTGGCGGGTATCGCCCTGACTCAGCTGGTGCGCCCGGGCGTTTCTGTGCTCTACTCCAGCTATGTCCGCAGCATGGACATGCAGACCATGAGCGTGTCGATGTCCTCGCCGGAAACCGCCATCATGAAGAGTATCATGGCTGAGCTGGGCCGCTATCTGGACCTGCCGACCAAGATGCCCACCAACCTGCGTGACGCCAAGCTGCTTGACGCCCAGGCCGGCTTTGAAACCGGCATGGTCGGCACTGTCGGTGCACTGACAACAGACTTCCTGGTATCCATGCAGCTGGATATTGACCTGGTGGTCGACTACGCGGACCTGCCCTACTCCAACGAATGCATGTCCCAGCTCAGACGCCTGGTGCGCGGCCTGGACTTCAGCGACAAGCGCATCGCCTTGGACAATATCCGTAAAACCGGTCACGGCGGCAGCTACCTGAACGCCAAGCACACCGCCAAGAATTTCAGAAAAGAGCTGTGGACCGGCGATCTGACCGAGCGCGGCAACTGGAAGTCCTGGCAGAAGGATGGCGGAAAAGATATGCTTGAAAAATGTGCCGAGCGTGCTGTAGAGCTGCTGGAACAGGTCAAGGATACCACATTACTGGATGCGGAGGTATGCGCGAAGATCGACGCCATCGCGGACGGCGCGCTGGAAAAAGCGAAAGCCATCAAACGATGAGGTGGCAGGATGAAAAGTAAACGCAACCTTGGCTTTATCGCCATGGCCGTGGTCATCATTATCTACGGCGTGTCCTACATCGCGCGGGATGTCATTGTCAAATACATGCATCCCACCGTGATCGTGGCCTTTCAGTTCACCATCATGACAGTGCTGTTTACGCTGTATAACCTGTTTAAGAAGATGAATATGCACATCGAGAAAAAGGATATCTTCATGGTCATTCTCTCTGGTCTCGTGGGCTGTACCTTCTTCCATGTCTTTACAGTCATGAGCGTCAAGTACATCGGCGCAACGGTCTCCTCGCTGCTCTTTGGTTTTGCGGCGGTGTTCTCGCTGATGATTGATTTTGTTTTCTTTAAGCGCAGGAAGACAAAGCTGAGTATCCTGGCGGTGGTGGTATCGCTGGTGGGCGTGTATGTCCTGATGGGCATCAACCCCAGCGACCTGGCTGAAACCAACTTTATGGGCTATGCTATCTGCCTGCTGAGCATTATCTCCTGGGTGGTTTACTGCTTTATCGCCGATAAGGTGTCCGACAAGTATGAGAAAACCGTTGTCCTGAACTATCAGGCTGTGGTGGGCGCGGTGACAACGCTGCCGTTCCTGTTCCTGTATCCGGTGGCCCTGGGCGATCTGGTAAAAGGGGACGTCCTCATCAACCTGGTAATCCTCGGCGTATTCAACTCGACCTTTGCCTATTTCCTGAACATCTACGCCATCAAAAACATTGGCGTTACCTTTTCCAATCTGTTTATGAATTTCCTGCCCATTGTGACGATCGTGGTCGGCGTGATCCTTTACGGCACCATGCCCACCTTTAACCAAGTTATCGGCGGTGTGATCATCATCGCTTCAGTTCTGATCCTCAATAAGGACCAGAAAAATCTGGATCACGATGCAGGTAAAATGGTTGTCGAGACAGACCTGAAGGAAGTGGATGTCGAATAAAAAATTAAGCCTGAGACACACTGGAAATTTCAGTGTGTCTTTTTTCTTGCAGATAAATTCCAAGCTTTTGTCAAAAATATAAAAAACATGATATAATAAGAAAATAAACCTTTTGCCAGGAGAGGAGACAAGATGAATCGTGAAGAAACATTGGTGAGCCGGAAAGAGCAGGGGCCAGATGCCGAGCTGCATCCGGCGCTTAAGCTGCGGCTGGCCAGAGAGCGGATTTTCTTTGGTCCGGGTCCGGCAGAGCTGCTTACGCAGATCAGACAGACGGATTCGGTTCGGATGGCCTGTGAGCAGATGGGCATCTCCTACAGCAAGGGCTGGAAAATGATCAACACCATCGAAGAGGAGCTTGGTTATCAGGTTACAAAGCGCCAACAGGGTGGAAGAAACGGCGGAAGCGCCAGCCTGACACCGGAGGGGGAAACGCTTCTGGCAAAATATCAGGAGCTTGAGCGTCGGAGCCAGGAGGCGGTCGGACGTATATTTGATGAGCTTTTCGGCCCCCTGGATTTATAATATCATTGATTTAAGTGAGGAAACTTTGTGACAACGGAAGAAAAAAGAGAAATTATCGCCTTTGCGGATGAGATACTCAGGCGTTATTTTTGTGAGTGTGATGTCGAATTTTTGATCTCCACCTTTGCGCCCAACATCGTATGGCTGGGCGGCGGCGAGTTACAGAAGGCGGAGGGCGCCGAGGCTGTGGCCGCCTGCTTCAGGGAGGGCCAGGAAGACTTGCTGCCCTGTGTCATGAGCGAAGAGGAGTATGTGGTGGAGCAGCTGTCAGAGGACTGTTATATCTGTGAGGGGATCAGCCGGATCGAGACCGCGGAGGGCTCAGAGGCCAGCCTGCGGGAGCAGCAGCGCTGTACCTTTGTGTTTAAGCGCATAGATGGGGAGCTGAAATGTGCGCATATCCACAATTCCATCCCGTTTTCGGCCATCGAGGACGATGAGCTGTTCCCGGTCAAGGCCGCCAGAGAGGCCTACGAAAACCTGCAGGAGCTGCTGCAGGAAAAGAACCAGCAGATTGAGCTCATGATGTCCCAACTGCCAGGCGGCATGGCGATCTGCCATATGGACGAGGGCTACAGTGCTAAATGGATCAGCGACGGGCTCTGCCAGCTCTATGGCTACAGCGGCCCGGAAAGCCTGGCCAGAGCTTACGGCGGCCTGACCCTGGCGATGGTGCTGCCTGAGGACCATGACCGAGTGGCGCGTGAGATTAAGGCCTGTCTGGACCGAAATGAATCCTATTCGGTAGAGTACCGGATCCGGCAGGCTGACGGCTCTGTGGTCTGGGTGCTGGATATCGGAAAATGTGTTGTCGACCGTGACGGCGAGGTGGTGATTTACTGCCTGGTGACCGATATCACACACCAGCGCAATCAGGATCTGCTGATCCAGCAGGCCAGTATCGAGAATAAACGCCAGGCTGATTTCCTGACCCAGCTGTACAACACAGTGCCCTGCGGCATCATCCAGTTTACAACCAGTCCTGAGCATAAAATCATTAACGCGAACCGCCGGGCCTGGGAGATTTACGGCTACGGTGAGCAGGAATACTGGCATTCGGTAGAGGATCCCTTTCCCTTTGTACTGGAGGAAGAGCAGGATAAGTTCAGACAGATTGTCGAGGATATTTCACAAAACGGCGGCAGGATCTCCTACGAGCGGGAGGGACGGCGTAAAAACGGTGAGCAGTGCTTTGTGAGTGTGTCCATGGAGCGGCTGAACAACAGCGATGGCGATGAGGTTATTCAGGCAGTTTTCAATGATATCACCGAAACGCGCATGCTGCAGCGTGAGCGTGAGCAGGAGCAGCTCATCGAGAACCAGTCTCTGCGGGCAGCTATCTGTACCGCCTATCCGCTCATCATCAGCATTAATCTGACCCAGAACAGCTACGAGTGTTTTATCCAGGAAAAAAACGTGGTTCATTTCGAGGAGACAGGCAGCTTTGACGATCTGATCGCTGTGACCGGAAAAAGAGTCGATTCCGGCTACTATGAGGATTTTAACAGAATGCTTTCCAGAGAGGCCATGAGCGCGCATTTTGACAAGGGAAACCGTGAGGCTTATATGGAGTTGCAGATGCTGGGGGACGACGGCGATTACCATTGGATATCGCTGCATGTTATCCGGGTTGACAATCCCTACAGCACCGACATGCTGGTCATTGGCCTCATGAAGGTGCTGGATGAGCAGCGGGCTGAAAAGGCAAGACAGGAAAAACTGCTGAGGGATGCCCTGGCTTCCGCCGAGGCAGCCAACAAGGCTAAATCGGAGTTTCTATCCCGCATGAGCCATGATATCCGCACCCCTATGAACGCCATCATCGGTATGAGCACCATCGGCCAGCTTAAGATCAATACACCCAACCGTGTGCGGGACTGCTTTGAGAAAATTGACTCCTCCTCGCGTTACCTTTTGACATTGATCAACGATATACTGGACATGTCCAAGATTGAGAGCGGAAAGATTATTCTGGCCAAGCGCAAGTTTGATTTCGCCGAGTTTATCAATGAGATCAACACCATCATTTACCCGCAGACCAGAGAGCGCGGGATTGATTTTGTGATTCACCACCACGAGCCCATGGAGCGTTTTTACATCGGCGACGAGCTGCGGCTGAACCAGATCATGATGAACCTGCTTTCCAACGCGGTGAAATTTACAGCGCGCGGCGGCCGTATCACAGTGGACATCGGGGAGCAGAAGCGTGAAAACGGGCTGGCTTACCTGGGGCTCAGCGTCAGTGATACTGGCGTTGGGATGTCTGAGGAATTTATGAAGAAGATTTACCAGCCCTTTGAGCAGGAGAACCCCGGAACTGCCCGCAATAAAATCGGCACCGGCCTGGGGCTGTCCATTGTCTATAACATTGTGCAGATTATGGGCGGTACCATTGCGGTTAGCAGCGAAAAGGACTGCGGCACCACCTTTGAGCTGAGCGTGCCTCTGGAGCCGGTCTATGACAACGAGGAAGAAAAACGCCGCCGCATGTCCGAGGACGCCCTGAAGGATATCCGGGTGCTGGTGGTGGACGACGACGCCATGATCGGCGAGCAGACAGCGGCCATCATGTCGAACATTGGCATCTCGCCGGTCTGGGTCGATTCGGGCGCTCGCGCCATCGAGGAGATACGAAAGACGATGGAGGCCGGTGGACAGTATGACGTGGCTATGATCGACTGGCTGATGCCGGATATGGACGGCATCGAGACGACCCGCCAGATTCGGAAGCTGGTGGGGCCGGATACGACCATTATCATCATCTCCGCCTATGACTGGAGTGATATTGAGGAGGAGGCCCGCCAGGCGGGCGTCAACAGCTTTATCTCCAAGCCCTTGTTCCAGTCGGTGATTTACGACACCTTTATGCACCTCAACATTGAACCTAACGAGCACAAGGAACGCCGTCAGGCGGACAGCCTGGATGGGCTTCAGGTGCTTTTGGTGGAGGATAATGAGCTGAATCTCGAGATTGCAAAAACCCTGATGGAAATGCAAGGCGTGTATGTGGAGACGGCTGAAAACGGCCAGGAGGCTGTTGAGCGATTTGCGGTCCGGCCCCTTGGTTTCTACAACGCTGTTTTAATGGATATCCGGATGCCGGTGATGGACGGGCTTGCCGCCACAAAAGCCATCCGGGAAATGGACCGCAGCGATGCCAGAGCTGTGCCGATCATCGCCATGACGGCCAATGCCTTTGAGGAAGACCGACGCCAGGCCTTGAGTGCGGGCATGGACGGTTATCTGGTCAAACCCATTGACATCAATAAGCTTTTTGAGGAGCTCAAAAAGCTCTCATAAAAAAACGGAAGGTCTGGAGTCTCATTCCAGCCTTCCGTTTTTAATTTTATATAGGAAATTAAACCTTCCATTTTTTATGATTGATTCCTAGAATCGTGCATTTGCTATCCGCAGAAATTCCTCTGCCATATCTTCTGGGCTTTCCTTGGCGCCACTCTCTAACCAATGAATGACCATGTTATAAAATGCTCCAGAATAATAGTATAATTCATATTTGGAAATTGAGCTTACGGGCATATCGCCATAAATATCAACTACAAAGTCATTGATAATTGTAAGCAAATTTTGAGGTGTTTGTGCGTGGTGAAAAGTTAACACAATATTTGCATGTTCTTTGAAAAATCGAAATTTAAAATACATTAGATTTTTATCCCGAAAATTTTCGTCAGGCGAGGGATTTTCTTGATTGTATCTTTCATTTATCTGTGCAATGCCATAATCAACAATATCTTCGATAGAAGAAAAGTTGCGATAAAAGGATGACCTTGCAACGCCAGATTTTTTGATTAAGGATGTTACGGTAATGCAAGACCATTTTTCGTGCTGTGCTAAATCTATCAACGCCTCTAATAAATTATCTTTTACCTTTTGATTTGCAATTTTTCTTTTATCCATAGGACATTTCTCCTTGTTTTGTTTCAGGTTAGGTGATTGACTAAGTCATTAAAAATGATACAATTAGTATCAGATACATTATGTATCATATCAAAAATTAATCTGTATGTCAATTCGGACTTCGTACATACAGAAACTTGCATAAAGCAGGAGAATAGAGGAAAAAATGAACAATCCGTTTATTCGTAGAGATATTGATTTTTATTCTAATGGAACAAGGTGTAGTGCGTGGCTCTATCTGCCCAATGTGGATAAAAAATGTCCCGTTATTGTTATGGCGCATGGTTTAGGTGGGGTACGAGAAATGCGGTTGGACGCGTATGCGGAAAAATTCGCTACTGCTGGATATGCCTGCTTTCTATTCGATTATCGAAATTTTGGCGCAAGTGATGGGAACGAAAGACAGAAAATTAATGTGAAAGATCAACTTATGGATTGGAACTCTGCCATAGATTTCATCAAAAAAGATGATAGGGTTGATGGTGGTAAAACACTTTTGTTTGGAAGTTCTTTCAGCGGAGGGCATGTCATTACACTCTCATCCAAACGAATGGATATTATTGCGTCTATCGCTCAGTGTCCATATACAAATACCTTGGCTACAATGAGAACTGCTTCTCCATTATCGGTCATAAAGGCATTGCCTTGCGTCATAGTTGACTATTTGTCATGTGTTACAGGTTATCATCCAGTTATGATTAAATTAGCTGATAAGCGGGGGAAATTGGCTTTTATGGCTGTTTCTGATTACAAAGAATTTTTTCTGCAAATTCCTCAAAATTCAAATTTTGTAAACAAAACACCGGCAAGGACATTTATAGAATTTCTCAAATATTCACCTAGCAGATATACAAAAAATATTGAATCACCAATCTATTATGCAGTTTGCAAAAAAGATACTCTGGCTCCAGCAAAGGCAACGCTAAAGTGTGCAAAACTTTCAAAGAAAGCAACGATTAAAGAATACAATTGCGGGCATTTTGGTATTTATATAGGCGAATTTTTTGATAAAGCAATCATAGATTATATTAGATTTTTTGATAAAATTGTGAAATAATTTTTGGATACATGAATGACAGGTGATACTATGGGAAAGTTTTAATAGCTTCGTTTACAGATAATGAAAAAATGGTTTTTCAACAAACCGCAGAATGGTTATCAAAAAAGTTAGCCTATGTTCCTGTTAAAATGACAGAATAATAAAAGAGAAGCTATAATCATTTGCTTCTCTTTTATGCTGCTTTAATATCAATAAAACTCTGCTATACACGCATTTTACTGGTATATTACATTTCTATTTTTAGTTTTCTTTTAAAAGGAAAAGGGCGTTTTCTTCAAAAGCGGCTGCCGGTTCGGAGAACGACAGCTGTTCCAGAATATCGTCTGTGATGCGCTCGGCAGAGTGGCCGTAGTACATTTTACGCAGGGCGCTCTTCATGGCGTATTGCTTGACCTCGTTGTCCTTTAAGGCTTCAATGGCAACAAGAAGCTCGGTGGTGGTGTGGGTGATGATGGCAGCGCCGCATTTCTTAAACCACTCGGCGTTTTCGCCCTCCTGGCCCGGTACCGGGTTGTGCAGGATCAGCGGCATGCGGGTCGCTACGGCTTCGCTCAGGGTGATGCCGCCGGGCTTGGTCATCATGAAATCACCGCAGTAGTAAAGCTCGTGAATGTCGGAGACAAAGCCAAAAATCTGTGTATTTTTGAAGGAGGCTGCGGACAGCTCCTTATAGAGCGATTTGTTTTTGCCGCAGACCACAATGGTCTGCAGGTTATGCAGGCTGTCAGCCTTTTCGCAGATGGTTTTCAGGTTTTTGACCACGCCGTAGGTGCCGGCGCAGATGATCAGAGTCCGTTTGTCCGGGTCCAGGTGGTACTTTTCCTGGAGATGGTGCCGGTCGTAATGGCCGTAAAAGGCTTCCCGGATGGGGATACCGGTTTTTAAGATGTGTTCCTCCGGGATACCGTAGTCCACCAGATGGTTTTCCACATTCTGGCAGGCCACGTAATAGCGGTCTGTGTGCTCGTGCTGCCAGGCAGCCGGAATACAGAAGTCCGTGACCACTGTATAAACCGGAATGTCCGGATAGTGGGCCTTCTTCAGAATGGAGGACACTGTGTAGGGATAGGTGTTGACAATGCAGTCGGGCTGGATTTCAGCCACCATATCCAGCAGTGTTTTTTCGGTCAGCGTCCAGAGCCTGTATATAAATTTGCTGTGAGCATCCTTTTCCATATCGTAGTACATTTTTTTATAAAAGCTGCTGCCGATATTATAGGAAAGGAGATAGGATTTTTCGATAATGGTATTGACGACCCCGTTGGTTTCATTGAACAGATCACGAACAACAGCAGTGTAGCCTTTCTGCTCAAAGGCGTCCTTCAGGGCTGCGGACACCATTTTGTGGCCTGATCCGTGGGAACAGGTCAGGATTAAAACTTTTTTGCTGCGATTCATCTGATTCCGCCTCCTTCTTCATAGTCTTACGTTTCGGTTAAGTCTATTCTATCGGGCTTTTATTAGAGTTCCATTAGAAACAGCGAATCGTCATAAATTGTTAATATTTGTTCAGAATTTCGTCAGAAATACTCAGTCGTCATACTCGATGCCCAGCAGGCAGACATCGTCCATATCGTCGGTGTCCTCGGTAAACTGGTTGTACTCTCTCAGGATTTCCTGACAGATGGTGTTGATGGGCTGGGCCATATGCTGTTTTACGATCTCGGTCAGGCGTTCCATGGAGAAAAGCTCATTGCGGCTGTTCTGCGCGTCGATGAGGCCGTCTGTAAAGATGATGAATTTATCGCCGTTTTTAAAAGGAACGGTAATGTCCTGATAGGTGATGCTGGACATGAGCTGGTGCAGACCGATGAGGGGCAGGCTCGGCTTGAGCAGTGTGATACCGCCGTTAACCAGAATAGCCGAGGGGTGGCCGGCGTTGGCGTAGCGCAGCGTGCCCGCGCCGGGGTCCAGAACCAGCGCGAAGGCGCTAAAATAGGTGGATGTCAGCTGCTTCTCGATATCGCGCTCCATGCGCTGCATAAGCATGCTGGGATGCTCCCGCACCTGCTCATTTTCCATGGCGTAGGAATAAATTAGCTTGACCATACTGGTGATCATGGCTGCGTCGATGCCGTGTCCGGTTGCGTCGGCCAGAATCAGGCTGACCTTGTCGTCGTCCAGGTTATGGAAATCATAAAAATCGCCGCCAACTTTCCGGAAGGGTTTGAGCATTGCATAAAGGTGATACATATCCGATATAAACTCACTGGGCTGAGGGATGATTTTCTTTTGGATATTCTGGGCAAACTGCAGTTGTTTATCGAAAAGATTTACTAGCTCGCTGTATTCTTTGATGGATTCCAAATTTCTGACCTCACTTTATATACTTATAGATGAATTATAGCATACTCTATGCGCCTTTTAAACAAAATTAATGATAAAGTTCTTTTATAAAGTAGAATTTCAGATAGTAATGGGCAAAGTTTGATAAAGAAGGAATAATTCAATATTTAAAAAAATATTTAGAAAAAGTGATGAACGGTAAAAACTCGTGACGAACGGTTTCGGGCGGGAACAGGGGGTGTGATATAATAACAGAATAGATTTACCGGACCTCCGGCAGAAGAAAGGAAATGTAAAAATGAAGAAAAAATTAATGGCTCTGCTGTTAAGCTGTCTTCTGGTTATCAGCGCGGTGCCGTCCTCGGCACTGGCAGAGGATAGCAGTGATGCGGTTTCGCTCTCAGGTGATTACATCGAGGGCGAGGCCATTGTCTGTATGGATGCCCCCGCATCCGGCATGCTGCGCCGCAGCGCGGTACCGGAGCTGCTGGCTGGCGCCGAGGTGCTGATGACAGTCAGTGACGGGCAGGAAGAAGAAGCTGCTTCGCCGCAGACCTACGGACTGCGCGCCGCTGCACAACCCCAGGGGCAGGTACTGGCCCTGGTCAGGGACAGCAGCCGGACCACAGCGGAGCTCATCGCTGAGCTCGAAGCGTACGACCAGGTTGTTTTTGCTGAGCCCAATTATCAGGTAGAGGAATATATTGACGATTCGGCCTTGGCAGAAGGGTTGACAGAGGCGCTGTCTACCGTCGGTGAAGCCGCTGCGCCAGAGACAACCCCAGAAGCCAACGATGAGGATCTGAGTTTGAAGGAAGAAAACACCGCTCAGACAGAGGATGAATCCCAAAAGATCGATGCAGAAGCCGATGAGAGTACAGATGAAGCACCGGCCAGAGTGATCACGGACAATATGGTAAACCGCAAAGCTCTCAACATGACAGATTACCAGTGGGGCTTTGACAACATCGGGCAGTTTGGCGGCGAATCTGGATTTGACGTGAACTATGACGCGTGGAACAACCAGAATACTGCCGCATCCAATACAGATCCCGTGGTGGCTGTGTTTGACAGCGGTGTGGACGTCAATAATCCAGATCTGACAGGCAAAATGTGGACAAAACCCGCTGATGTAAATCTTCCCGGCGGAGCGCACGGCTACAACCCATCCGGGGATGATGATACGGATATCAACGACGATGAAAGCGGCCACGGCACCCATTGTGCGGGCATCATCGGCGCCGAGTGGAATGACTTTGGCGTGTCGGGCATTGGAAAAGATACCCAGATCATGGTGGTCAAGCGCCCAGATGACACGGCCGGCATTTTAAAGGGTTACGACTATATGGTACAGGCCTGTGAGGCAGATGTGAACCTGAGAGTTGTCAGCAATTCCTGGGGAATTGCCGGGCAGTCCCAGTCTTTGAGCCGGGCGGTACAGACCCTGGGTGAGGCGGGAGCCATTTCAGTTTTTGCCTCGGGCAACAGTGATCTGGACATCGACAACACCAGCTTTATGGCCACTGCCCTTAAGGATAACCCTTATGCGGTGATCGTGGATTCCACCGATTATCAGGGGCGCCGTTCAGGCTTCAGTTGCTATGGGCAGCGGACCACTGATGTCATGGCGCCGGGCTCACGGGTACTCTCCACCTTCCATCAGAATCAAAGCACAGATGAGGGGTTGGTGAGCGCCGAGCAGTATTATGCCGAGTTTGACGCCAAACGTCTTTTCTACGAAAATTTTGAAGATAAAGATAATTATTGGCAGTTCTCAGATACACAGTGGGTAAACTCGAGTGAGAGCTATTACGACGGGCCGGGCTGTCTGAAAACGGATGTGTCCAAGGAAGTCAAGTGGATTTTGAGCGAACCGCTGGATCTTTCCGCGCTTGTAAAGGCGGACCAGTCCGAGAAGCGCTACTTCAGTGCCCGGGCAGCAGTGCTTGAAAACGAGAATGTGGATGCAGCCGCAATAGCAGCAGTTAGCGTCCAAACGGTTGATGGAGAGTGGGCATCCATAGGCAGTCAGGCAGCTGGTGTTTACGGCGGATGGGCGGCCTTTTCAGGAGAGCTGCCTGCGAATACAGATTACGAGCATTTTACGGTTCAGATCGCCGTTGTCACAGGCAAAATAAACGCCCACCATGGCAGCATGAAGCTTGACCCGCAGCCGGGCACTGTGGTTCTGGACAGCTTTGGTATCGGGAGCGACGCCCAGCCTTACATCTATATGGACGGCACCTCCATGGCCTGCCCGGCAGCGGCTGGAGCCGCTGCGGTTATGGCCAGCCAGTATCCGGATCAGACTGCCGAAAACCTGGCTGCCCGCCTTGTGGGCAGTGTAAAGCGCAGCAACGACTTTACAGACCTCTGCGTCTCTGGCGGACAGATTGACCTGAGCGCAGCCAGCGATCCCTACCCGGTCATCAACCGCGCGTCAGAGGACGGCAACACGGTGACCGTTGAAGGGTACTTCTTTGGCAATAGCCCAACCGTGACACTGGGCGGCACTGCCGCCGCGGTTAAGGATACAAAGACCGAAGACGACGGCAAAACGATTTTAATCGTTGATAAGCCTGAGGGCTTTGCGGGCGGCATGACCCAGGTCGTGGTGGACAACAGTGGTAAAACCGGCCAGGATCACTTTGCGCTGGGCGCTCGGACCGACCGTGTCTACTACGATCAGACCAGTCTGCCCCTGCCCGAGGACGAGGCCTTCTATACCATGGACAACGGCCATCTGGTAGGCTATGACGGCAGTCTGTACTACCTGCCCACCGGCAACCTCATCAGCGGTACTACCACCGATATGATCTGGCGCTACAGCCCTGAAAAACAAAGCTGGAGCACAGTGGCACTGCCCGCTCAGGTCACCAGCATTACTGCCACCACCTGGAACGGCAAGCTGCTGGTCAATGGGACCGACCTGACCACCAACCAGAATTATTTCGCGCTCTACGACGGCAGCAGCTGGCAGCAGCTGGAATATGGTGAGGATCAGACCGCAGCGCTGAATAAGGTTTTGCTGCCCGGCATGGGTGGCGACGGCAGCCGTGTACTGCTTTTTGGCGGATTTGATATGAGTACCAACAGCGATGCCAGCACAGTGTATGAACTGAATGTGGAAAGCGGTGCACTTACCGACACGGGCATCACTCTGAAGACAGGGCGTACGCGCCCCCAGGTCGCTTACCAGAACGGTGAGTACCTGGTCAGCGGCGGCATTGCTTCAGCATGGAACCTGGGCGCTGTGCAGGATGTCGAGCTGGTAGCAGCCGATGGCAGCACCCGTATCATCGAGCAGCCTGGCGTCACACAGGAACAGCAGTACGGCTTTGCCGGTTCTGCGGTTAAGGGGGGCTACCTGCTGGCAGGAGGCATTAACCAGGCCGACACCGCTGACACCTACACCCTCTCTTCGGGCGGAACAGCCCTTGAGGTTTATGGCAAGCGGGCTGCCGACAGTGCTTTGATTACGCCAGCCGCTACGGCTTACCGTGGGCACTTCTACGTGCTGGCTGGCTCCAACACGAACGAAGCACACCGCGTGTTTGCTGCCACGGCAGTGGATACGGTAGACCAGCCGGGTGATAAAATCAGCGGCGGCGGAACAACCGATCCCACCGGCGACGGCGGCTCAACAGCCAAGGCCGCGGGTGTGAACACAGGTATTACCGGTCAGCCGCAGTACGCGGCGCTCCTGAGCCTGGCGCTTCTGGCCCTGCTTCTGGGCGGCTGCGCGGTTTACAGAAAACGCATGAACTAAAGAACAAACGGTGCGCGGAGCCCTTTTCGCGCACCGTTCTTTTTCCGGCATCCCGTTTGAACAGAAATTGAAATTAACGGTTGACAGAAGAAAAAGTTTTCGATATTATAAACACTTGCAAGCTCAGATTAAGATTAATGTGAGAAAATTAAAGTGGAGATATGGTAAAATATTTTCTCTTATTTGTGAAAATAATATAATTAAAATATGGCGAAAAGGGATTGTATTTTATCGTTTTCACCTGTATAATGTTAGTAACAACATAGAAAGTAGGTGTCTTAAATGATTGAATTTGTATATGGAGCAAAGGGAAGCGGAAAGACTAAAAAAATGATTGATATGGCCAACGGAGAAGTTGAAAATGCAAAGGGCGATATCTTATTCATCAACGACAGAGACAAATACAGAGTAACTGTTGATACCAAAATTCGTTTTATCAATTCTGAGGATTTTGAAATTAAAGGGGAAGATGAGCTTTACGGTTTTATCAGTGGAGTAATCGCCGGAAATTATGATGTCGATGTGGTTTATATCGATAATTTACTGAGAATTCTTGATGCAGATGGTCCGGAAGACATTTCCGGAATCCTTGAAAAGCTGGATAAAATCCAGAAAAAACAGGATATTAAATTTGTGCTCAGCCTGAGCTGCGAAGAGAGCACTGTTCCAGATTGCGTGAAAAATTATCTGTAAGAAATCAAAAGGCGCTCCCAGGATTTGCTGGTAAAACTGCGGGCGTCTTTTTTTATTTTGTCAAAAATTGGAGGAAACATCATGGAAGAACACCCGCTTTACAGGGTTTATTCACAGTGGCTCAGAGAGCGCTATGGCAGCAAGGTTTATAAGCTTCCGGTCAACGTGCCGGTTTCCTGCCCGAACCGCGACGGCACCGCGGGAAGGGGCGGCTGCATTTACTGCGGCGCCAAGGGCGGCGGCAACGAAACCCTTTCCGATGCCCTGAGCGTGGCCGAGCAGGTGGAAAAAAACCGGGACTACATCGCCAGACGCTACAAGGCCAAGCTGTTTATTCCCTACTTTCAAAGCTTTACAAATACCTATTGCAGCGCGCAGCAGCTTGAGCGCTGGGTGCGTGAGGCGGTGGGCAGCGGCGAGGGCATTGCCGGCGTGGCCATCTCAACCCGGCCGGACTGCCTGAGTCACGGGCAGCTGGATTTCCTGAGCCGTTTCCAGCAGGAAAAGCAGCTGGATGTGTCCATCGAGCTGGGTCTGCAGACCGCCAATTATAAAACCCTTAAGATATTGAACCGCGGGCACAGCCTGGCCGACTATATCGAGGCGGCGGCAGCGGTCAAAAGCCATGGGCTCCAGCTCTGCACCCATGTGATCCTGGATCTGCCCTGGGACGACCGGGACGACGTGGTGGAAACCGCCGGTGTAGTCTCGGCGGTGGGGTCTGATTTTGTCAAATGCCACGCCCTGTACGTGGAAAAGGGAACGGCCCTCGCGCAAAGCTATTTGAAGGGGGAAATCGCCCTTTTTCCAAAGGAAGAATACATTGAGCGGTGTCTTTTATTCTTGACGCATCTGAGGCCGGATATGGTCGTTCAGCGCATTGTCGGCAGGGCGCCGGAGGCGGACAGCGTGATGACTAACTGGAATACCAGCTGGTGGAAAATTAAGGAAAGCCTGGAGGAACGCATGCGCCTTGAGGACCAGTGGCAGGGTAAAAATTTTCATAAAAAACAGGAAATAATACGTGCAAAATGTGATGCGTTATTGTAAAATAGATTAGACAACAGACTGCCGGAAATCCGTTTTCCGGCAGTCTGTTATGAAGTTGTGAAACCAGAGGTGAATGTATTGAGTACACAATACTGGCAGGAGTTTCTCATCCCCTATCGACAGGCGGTGGATGAGCTGGTCCTGAAATTTAACAGCCTGAAAAACCAATCGATGACATTGGGGGAAAACTCACCCATCGAGTCGGTTCGAGGCAGAGTGAAAACCGTTTCAAGTATTCTTGAAAAAATCAATAAATACGGCTTTGATGTCGAGGACCTGGAAACAAATATCAAAGACATTGCCGGTATCCGTATCATCTGTCAGTTTGTGGAGGACATCTATGAGGTGGTCGATATTATCCATGAGCGCGACGGGAAGGACATGCACATCGTGGGTGTCAAAAACTATATGGAGGGAGAGGACCAGTCCAGCCTGAAATCGGGCTGCGGAACGCCCAAGGAGAGCGGCTACCAGAGCTACCACCTGATTATCCGCTATCCGGTTTTCTGCGCTCTGGGCTACCGGGAGGTTTACGCTGAAATCCAGATCCGTACCCTGGCCATGAATTTCTGGTCCATCATCGAGCACTCCCTCAGCTACAAATACAAGGAAAAGCTGCCGGAAGCCCTCAAGACCCGGCTGCACAATACGGCGGATTCGGTCATTGGCCTGGACCAGGAAATGTCCGCGATCCGCGACGAGATCCAGCAGGCCCAGAAACTGTTCAAGATGAAATCCAGCACGGTCAACAGCATTCTCGACAATATCGACAATTTATACAAGCTCGACCAGGCCGACAAGGCCGTGGCCTATGAGCGCGATTTCGAGGAACTTTCCGAACAGGAGGATCTGATCCAGCTCATACTGCTGAAAAAAGAACTGGAATCCGAAATCAGCCGGATTAAAGAGGAGAACTGACGCTGAGTCCATTTTTAGTGATAAAAATGGCAGCGAACATGGAGCGTGAGCGGGTGAGCGATAACGAAGCTAACGCAAAATCCATAAAAATTCTCCTGTAAGGATAAA
Organism: Eubacterium sp. 1001713B170207_170306_E7; assembly: GCF_015547515.1. Lineage (NCBI taxonomy): Bacteria > Bacillati > Bacillota > Clostridia > Eubacteriales > Eubacteriaceae > Eubacterium > Eubacterium sp. 1001713B170207_170306_E7. Next base: position 349,932 of record NZ_JADMVE010000004.1, on the reverse strand, counting down.
AAGATTTTTATGGATTTTGTGTTCCTTAAAAAAGCAAAAAATCACGTGAGCGGGTGAGCCATAAGAAAGCGAATGCCAAAATCAGACTTCAGCAACATTTAATGTTAAAACCGTCCATAATTTGGTATAATAGTTTGGTAGAAAGTGCTATAATGAATAAACCGAAATGATAATAATTCAGCAAGGTATGAATACTAAGGAGCGAATCAATATGACAAGACTATTAAGATTGGAAAAAGGCAACGAGGACGCCCTGAGGGGGGAAAACTCTGAGATTATTAACGGTGTGGCCTATGAGAAACCAGAGCTTAATGAAGCGCATAAGGATATCGTACGCTATCTGCACGCTGCTTCCAGCCGGTATGTGCTGACCCACAGACCTCTGGATAAGCTGGCCATGCCCCACGACCCGCTCGTGATCGACGCGGAGGTGCTGCCAAACACCATTTTGAGACCGGAGATCGCCATGCAGATCAAGGACGAGAGCTTTCCTGCTTGGGTGGTGGAAATCGCGTCCAAAGAAAACATGGAAATCGCTTATCTTGAGAAAATGAACATTTATATGGCGGCCGGTGTGAAGGAATACTGGGTGATCGATCCGGTTAAGCAGGCGATTCTTTCCTATAATTTTGTGAAAAACCCATGGATTCCCACGGTATACGACAGCCCGCAGAGGATCAAGATAACCGTCTATAAGGATTATTTTATTTCTTACTCGGAAATATTCAAGGACCGTTCCGAGGAAGAATAAAGAGCTTCTAAAAGGCTCTTTTTTTACTTTCAATGAATTCATTAATTTTTATTAAGTTTCCTGAAAAATGTATCCGTTTTAGAAAAAAATTGATATAATATATAGAATAATGCGTATAGTATGGAAAATTTAAGGAGTTTGCAAATGGCGGCTGAAGAAAAAAAAGATGTACTGGTCACTTATACGATGGATGAATGGGTTGAAATCTACAGTGAAGCAGTCATAGGATTATACAAGCGATTACTGGACTACGCCCGTGTGGTCTATGATCCGGAAAGCAAAAGCTACAGCTACTTCTGGCGGTTAGTCAATTCTGCCTACTATCTTGAAGGGCAGGTCATCGGCCATAATCTGGATGAGATGATCGGATGCCAGTGGGACAATGAAAAAATTCTGGAAACGTTGGAAAGTGATTACAAGACGCTCTGTGTCCTGTTTAAGGACCGCTACGTTCATGTACTCAGGGCAAGCTTTCAGAATGAACTAAATGCAGAAGCCATTCACTATAATACCCTGCCGGACCCAAAAGACCGGGAGGGCTTTGAGAGGCTGCTTTTCAGCCACGGTGCGAAGGTGTTCAAAAACGTATCGGATCTGGCTGCAAGCGGTGATATCTCGGCCCAGGTGCTGCTTGGAAAAATGTATTTTCTGGGCTGGGGTACCAGGGTCGGCGCAGAAGAGGGCCTGTACTGGTTCAAAAAAGCGACGGAATCTGGAAACGGCGCGGCGTTCTTCTATGCCGGCATGGCCCATGAGTACATGACCTGCTCGGAGACGGGGGTCAACCTCAACGCTGAGTCCTGCGAGCTGTACCACGAAGCCATGAATGCAGGCTTTACCGAGGCAGCCTACGCGCTATACCGATATTACGGCCGTTACGTCAGCGGAAAAACCGGGATGTTCCGGGCTAAAAAATGGTTGAACAAGGGCATCGAGATGGGCAGTATTTACTGCCAGTATGAAATCTGCCAGGCACCGGAGGACCGCTTTGCCACCAATAATGTGAAAACAGTGGTGGACTGGGTTAAGGCCGCGGCTCATTTTGGGGTTCCGGACGCGCTGGAGCTTCTGGGCGATCTCTATCTTCAGGGACATGCGGGCCTGAAGGTCGATTTTGAAAAAGCCGAATCGCTCATCGAAAAGGCGGGAAACCAGTAAAGACACCATAAAGGACGGATGTCCCGTCAAAATGTAAGAAGATATAAAGCTATGGGGGTATACGTTCTTTGGGCGTATACCCCTCTTTTTAACGGCGGGGAAAAGGCCAGGCTTTGGTTTGAGGCTCTTTTGAGGATCTTTATCTGATATAATGAGAGCGACAAAATAAGAATGAACAGGAGCGAAAAATGACAAAGAAAAAAAGTATCACCCTTCAAAAGGCAGCCTCGGTGCTGGTGATCCTGTATGGGCTCGCCATGCTGCTCACGGCCTTTCTGGAAATTGGCGGCTTTGCGGTTATGCGGCTGGCCGTCCTGGATGTGGAGCTGGGCGCCAAGCAGATTTCTGAGCTGCTGATGACAATGGGCGTCTTCAGCCTGGTGCTTGCCATCGAGAGCTTTCTGGCTGGCATCTGGGGCTTTCGCAGCGCCGCCAAGGATAGAGAGGGTCTGAAACGCTGCTTCCGGGCCGGACTGTGGACACTCGTGGTGCTGGTTATGTACTACGCATTTCTGTTCGTGGTGGATACCCTTGACCCTATTGACTTTATCGTCGCGGTTGTTCCGGTATTTTACATGGCCGCTGTTGTGGTCAACGGCAGGGTCTTGGACAAAAAAGTGGAGGGACAGGCATGAATACAGCGCTGAAAAATCATAACAGAATCGTCAATACCGCTATCGCGCTGACCTTTATGCTGGCCTTTGCGATGCTGGTGTTCAGCTTTATCCCCAATCAGGCGCTGGAGCAGTTTATCAGCAATGTCATCAACAGCCGCAAGCTGGTACAGCGGGTGCTGGCCGTGGTACTGCTGGTAACCACCTACAACCTGTATAAAAGAAAGCGGATTGCCTGGGTTATTACGCTCGTGCTGCTGGGGGTGAACCTGGCGGGACATATTGTCAGGGGCTACCGTCCCAGATCGCTTGTTTTTATCATCATCGAAGCCCTGGTACTGCTGATACTGCTGGTGACAGCCCGGGATTTTAACCGCGCGTCGGACCGCAAGGCCATGAAGGTCGGTCTGGTCTTTGTGTTTATGGGCATTTACGCCATCTTTCTGAGCGCGGCGTCCATCTATTTTGACGATCAGAATATTTTCGATCCGTCGGGCGGGCTGAGCTTTGTCCAGTGCCTGGTCCAGACCTACCGCACCATCTTTGTGCTTGGGACCTTCCAGAATACGGGCGTCGCGTCTCACGCTGAGTTTAACACCTTTGTGATCTGGTTCAGCTGGATCTGTGTGTTTGTGGCCATCGGCTTCGGGGTGAAGCCCTTCCTTGAAAAAAGAATGACAACCAGCAGCGACCTGGAGCACGCCCGGGCGCTGGTAAAAAAATACGGCCAGAATCCTCTGTCCTATCTCACCCTTGAGGACGATAAAACCCTTTATTTCGGGAAAGAAGTGGACGGGGTGGTGGCCTACGGCACGGTGGACGATGTGGTGGTGGTCGGCGGAGATCCTATCTGTGCCGATTCGGATTTTCCGAAGCTGCTCGAGGAATTCCGGGATTTCTGTAAAGGCAATGCCTTCAGCCTGGTTTTTCTCGGCATCACCGACCATTATCTGAAGGTCTATCAGGAAATGGGGTTTGGCAGCATTAAGTGCGGCGAGGAGGCCCGGTTCGACCTGACCGATTTCACTCTGCAGGGCGGAAAAATCGCCAAGGTGCGGGCCAATGTCAACAAGGCCACCAAGGCGGGCGTGACCGTGCGTGAGTACCATCCCCTCGAAAAAAGAGATGAAGCCATTGAGACCGCCTTTGATTCTGTTTCAAAGGACTGGCTGAAGGATAAAAACAGCGGTGAGCTGTCCTTTACGCTGGGCGGTGTCGGTCTGGAAAATCCCATGGATAAGCGCTATTTTTACGCCGAGAACGCCGAGGGCAAAATTGTCGGCTTTATTGTATTCACTCCCTTTGCGGGCATGGACGGCTACTATGCAGATGTCACGCGGAGAACCGAGGACGCTGCCCGGGGCGTCAACGAGCTGATCATGACGGAGGCCTTTAAAACCTTCCAGGCAGAGGGGATTCACTGGGCAACCATGGGGCTGGCGCCTCTGGCCAATCTCTCCGAAGAGGGAAAAGCTGACAGCACGACCATCCGCCTGCTGAATTTTGTGTATGAAAATCTGAATGAGGTTTACGGCTTTAAAGAGCTTTACCGGGCCAAATCAAAGTATAATCCGCTCTGGGTGCCCGGATATTTTGCCTATATGCCTAAAATCATGACGCCGAAAATGGCCTACGCCATCGTTAAAATTCAGAACCCGCAGGGTGTGATTGATTACGCAAAGGCTTTTGTCCACGGAAAGATGAATAAAGAAAAGGCCGATGAGGGACCTTGACGGCTGGGTCGCTTCCCGGGAGGCGGCCATTTACTATCATGTTCTGGGGGACGGCGTCCCCGTGGTTTTGCTTCACGGCAACGGCGGTGATCAGGGTGATTTTGACAGCCTGATTGAATATTTTCTGCCAGAATACCAGCTGATTCTCATTGACAGCCGGGGCCATGGCCGCTCAGGAAGCGGCGGCCCAAGGCTGACCACAGAGCTTATGGCCGGCGATGTGCTGGCGGTGATGGACCATCTGGGGCTGGCACGGGCGGTGCTCTTTGGCTTCAGTGACGGCGCCAATATCGCGCTTGAGCTGGCGGCCCAAAAGCCGGAGCGGGTACTTGCGCTGGTGGCCGTCAGCGGGAATACCTATCCCGGCGGCATGCGTTCGCTGCCGCGCTTGTTTATTCGGCTGGCCTACCGGTTCTGGCATTTTATGGAAAGGCTGGGCCTGCCTGTGGGCAGCCGCGCCCAGCGCTATGGCCTGATGTGCTGGTCGCCACGGCTGACCGAGGAGGCTTTGAGCCGGATTGACCTTCCGGTGCTGCTGCTGGCGGGAACCCGGGACCTGGTAAAATCAAAGCATTCCCGGCAAATGGAGGCGGCCATTCCCGGCGCGGATCTGGTGCTCTTAAAGGGCGCCGGGCACATGTCGCTGTTTCGGCGGACCGGCACCTATATGAAGCAGATTCTCGATTTTTTAGAATCCTGCGGCCTGTAGGAGGATTTTGATAAAATGAAAGATAAAAAGAAAATCAAAAAGATGATGGGCCGCGCCGCGCTGGTCCTTCTGGTCATTGCGGGGCTGCTGCTGGGGCTGAGGGTAGTGGCCCAGCACAGAATTTACCAGGAGGCAGTCTCCGCCAATGCGGTCAGCCGCCTGGAGACCATGAATCTCGGCGGTGAGGAGCAGAGTGTGCTGATCGAGGGCAGAGACGCGGATTTACCGGTGCTGATTATGCTTCACGGCGGCCCCCAGTCGCCCATTATTTACGGAACCGGCTACCGCGGCGACACTCCGGAGTTGTCCCGGAATTTTATTGTGGTATACTGGGATTTATGGGGCTGCGGGAAAAACTTTGCCCCGGACCCGGAGCGCGTGACCCTGGAGGACCAGGTCACCATGACCTGCGACCTGGTTCGGGCAGTTAAGGCCGAATATCCGGACCGCCCGGTTTACCTGTTCGGCTATTCAAACGGGACCATCCTGAGCATCGAGGCGGCGAAAACCATCGGCGACGAGCTGGCCGGGGTCATCAGCCTGGGGCCCATTACCAGTATGCGGGACGCGCGGGAGCTGGCTTATCAGTCGCTGCTCACCGCAGACCTGTCCGCAGGCGAGCGGAAAAAGCTGGAAGAAAACTACCCGAAGGATGATGCCGACTCCATGGCTGTTCTCGAGGAGCTGGTGACGTTTAAGACCAGCCGTATGGTCTACTGGAGAGAGCTTCTGAACAACACGAGACTGCTGGCCTATTTCACACGCGTGTTTTACAGTCCGGATTACAGCCTGATGGATATTTACAGGGCCTATTACGCCTCGATATACGGTGGCGGAGCTTACAAAAATCTGAAGCGCCAAATCTATGAGGTTGATGAAAAGGAAGCGATGCGCACCCTGGATGTGCCGCTGCTGGTGCTTCAGGCCGAAGATGATATCTACGCGCCTGCAGATTTTTTCCGGCAGCTGGCCCGGGAACGGGACAATGTCACCTACGTTTCCATACCGGAGTGCGCCCATCTGCCCACCAATACAGGGTTTGATGCGGTGAATCAGGCCATCATTGACTTTGCGAAATAGAAAAAAAGAGGTATACACTGTTTTGGCGTATACCTCTTTTTTGCGTTTTAAGGCTGCTTTCAGCCGTTTTGTTTGATTTGATAGACCTTGAGCTTGTACTGAAGATTCTGTCTTGAGATCCCCAGCTCCTTGGCACTTTTGCTGATGTTAAAGTCATTCTTTGTCAGCACCTCGGACAGAATCTGCTTTTCGATGCGGCTGAGGGTTGACTTCAGGTCGGTATCATTTTCACGGTCGGCCAGGAATTTGTCATAGAGCTTCTTTTCAGTGTGGTTTTTTTTGATGTATGACGGCAGCAGTTCGGTCGTCAGCACGGTATCCTGGTATTGGGCCATGTAGATGGCGTGGGTGACCGTGTGCTTGAGCTCACGGATGTTCCCGGGCCAGTCGTGGCCGAGAAGTATGTCGGCCGCCTCGTCCGAAACCTGATACAGGCTTTTGCCCATTGCCACGGCCTCGGAGGAGAGAAAGGACTGCACCAGCTCCATAATATCAGAGCGCCGTTCGCTCAGGCTGGGAAGTGTGATGGAGAAAACTGCAAGACGGTAGTAGAGGTCAGAGCGCAGCCGGCCTTCATCCACAGCCTCCAGCGGATCCTGGTTCAGGGCGCTCAGCACCCGGACATCCATGTCCAGTTCTTTGTTGCCGCCCACCTTGCGGTAGCGTTTGGTTTCCAGCACACGCAGCAGCTTGGACTGAAGGTTCATGTTCATGGAGTTGATTTCATCCAAAAACAGCGTGCCGCCGCGAGCGGTTTCCAGAAGACCCTTTGCGTCCGTTGCGCCGGTAAAGGAGCCCTTGACCGTACCGAAAAGTGTGCTTTCCAGAAGATTTTCGGGAATGGCAGAGCAGTTGATGGCCACAAAAGGGTGGTCGGAGCGGCTGCTGTCATTGTGAATACTCTGGGCAAAGACTTCCTTACCGGTGCCGGTTGGGCCGGCGAGAAGGATGGGGGCATTGGTCTGGGCGGCGATTTTACCCTGCCGCACACATTCCAGCGTTGCCACGCTGGAGCCCACTACATCCTTAAAGGTAAACTGGGTACCGTTGTCCTTAAGCTGCTGGTTCTTAAGGTCATTCTGCAGCTTGTCAATGGTTTTTGCCATGTGCATATAATCCGAAAGGTCCCGGTAAATGCAGATGGCCGCCTCTACATTTTTCTGGCCGTCGGTTGAAAATACCGGATAGGTACTGCTGATGACATCGGCCAGCTTGCCCGAGGGCGATTCATACTTAACATGGACGTCCTGGACTTTTTTGCCGGTCTTTAAAACATAATGCTGCATGGACTCGTTTTCAATGTAGTTGTAGAGCTTGGTGGCATCCTTGCCGATAACGTCCTCGCGCTTCATGTTCTCAATCTTTTCACAGCCCTTGGAATAACAGACAATCTTGCCGGTATTATCAACAACGTGAATACAGACATCTTCAATGCGTTCGATCGCCTTTACGGGAAGACTGTCACGCTCCAGAGCTTCTATAATGGTGTCTTCTTTGCTTTTCAAGCCTCGGTCGCCTCCTTTTTCAGACGCTTATACCATAAGCATAGCACACATTTCAAAAAATGGGTAGAGGGCAGTCCCAAAATGAGACTGCCCAAAAATCAAATATGTTATTAATAAGGGGATTAGATATATTTCTTTTCGATTTCTTCGATTTGTTTTAATACTTCTGGTTCTAATGCCGGGACTTCGTGTGTTTCCAGAATGTTGTCAATCTTGGCGGTAACCTGGCTCATGATTTCAGATTCATCCGGGTTAACCATTTTGCGGTCGTAGAATTCTGGATACCATACGCTTCTGAAGTTAGACAGGGTATGCATTTCGTTGAGGTAATGTCCGCCGTGGCCGACCTGTTTGATGACATCCATGGCCAGGGTTTCGTCATTGACTTCAACACCCTTAGAGTAAGCGCTCAGCTGGTTGATCATTTCATTGGCCAGAACAACCATTGCAGGCGCAACGCTGTTGCAGTGATCCAGAACGCCGATATCATGAACGATGTTGGCTTTGCTCATAATGGTAGAGAAGAGTTCCATCTGGATTTCAGAAACAGACTGTGGGTCAACGGTTTTGGCGTCAGAGCAGCCAGCTGTGCCGAAGAACGGAAGCTGGTAGTAGTCAGCCAGTTCAGAAGCGGCAGCGACAGACAGGTGGAATTCTGGAGCGCCGTAGGAGCCAACCGTGGTTTTCATGTCAAAGACAGTCGGCATGGAGCCGTAAATCATCGGTGCGCCTTCGTTGACAGCCTGTGTGATAACAACGCCCGCCAGGATTTCAGCATTGTTCTGTGTCAGGGCGCCCGCGATGGTGATCGGAGCAGTACCGCCCATCATGCAGTATGGCATGTAGACAACTGGAATCTTGTTGGTTGCGCTGATGAAGAGTTTTTCAGTACTTTCGATGGGGTGAGTCATCGGTGGGATCGGTTCACAATAGTTAAAGATAAAAGGTTTTTCAGCCAGTTCCTTGTGACCGCCGGCCACTACAGCTGCGATGTCAATGATTTCCTGTAAGGATTCGATGTCGTTGGTTGAGAAGTTGATGGTTTTGTCAAAGTTCTTAACGGTTTCGATGAAGGTAACCTGGGACTGAACCGCCGGGTCAACGTCGCCGCTCATACCAACGGATAAGACAAAGCTGATGTTTTCCAGTGCGCTGGCAAGGGTGCACATGGTTTTGGTATCGGCCTTCATGAAGGTGCGGGCCTTGTTGGTTTTGTAGTCCAGGTATTCAAGCTGATCGGAGTGGGTACCGAAATAAACGTTGTTTTTGCTGTTGATGACCATGCTTGGGCTGCCGTCACGATTGTATAAGGTTAATTCTTTGGGGATCGTGTTTAAGGCTTTTTCAACAACGGCTTTTGGGAATTTAACCATGTTGCCGTCTACCTCGCAGCCATATGCTTTTAAGGCTTCCAATGTGCGGTCGCCGGCTACGCGCATACCAAAATCGGACAGAAGCTCTAAGCTCTTTTCGTGAATGGTTTCAATCTTTTCTTTATTTAATACGCCAAAATCAATATTTCTTTTTGTGGTTTCCATTTTATTCTCCTCCTGTAAAACGAAAGTTTAGATGTGATCTCTATATTTTTCAGGGATATACTGGTTGAGCATATCTTCCTGTTCTTTAGTGATTTCCGGTGGGCAGTAGGATTCAAGGCGTTCGTTAACAGCCTGTGTAAGCGTGTCGACAACCGGCTTGTTGCCATTCTGCTGCCACTGGTTCGGGTCTTCCTTATTGAAGTATTTTGGTGTGAAAAATTCCTTGCGGAACATCTTTGGTGTACGGCCTTGGAGGTAGTTGCCTCTCGGACCAACCTTTTTGATGGTGTCGAAGCAGAGTGTGTCCTCGTTGACTTCGATGCCGGAAAGCAGACGTCTGTTCATGCGGTAGACATCTTCGTCCATTAAGAATTTTTCAAAGCTGGTGATGTTGAAGCTGCCGAGGATACCGCAGGAATGCAGTACAAGGTCAGGGCCAGCATCTAAGGTAGAGCGGATCATCATGTCGGATTCATAGCCGGTTTGGGCGTCGAAATCCTTGGCGTCACTCAAGCCGCCGCCTGTACGGAAGGGTACATTGTAGAAATCAGCCAGACCGGCAGTCGCGTAGGAAATCAGAGCGGTTTCCGGCGCGCCGATGGAGAGCTGAATTTCTCTTAAATTGGTGGAGGCAGAGGTCTGTCCGTATACGACAGGGATACCCGGGCGGGCCAGCTGTGCCATGACCATACCGGCAACAACTTCGGCATTAGACATTGCCAGAAGTCCTGCAACGGATGGCGGCCCGGTGAGAACCGGCATCGCGCATGGTGAGAACCACAGCGGCTGGTTCATTTCAGTCCCAACCAGGAATTTTACAAGTGGATCGTGGTCAAAACAAAGGGGGGACAAAGAATTGACGTGTACGATATTATTGTAAACATCTGCGCGGCCTTCAAACTGGCTGATCAGTTCAAGCCCTTTTTTGAAAGGTTCGCGGATATCTCCCTGGATCGGGAAGGTGTTTGGCATAAGGTGAAGCCCAGTTTTATGGGAATATTTTAAAACCATGGCAACGGGGCTGTAGATCCGTTCTTCCATGGACAGCTGTTTATCTTCCAGGAAAACATTGAAGTAGTTACAGTCAATGACATCACTGGTATCGGAAATTTTAAAGAGATCAACGGTTTCATCGTTGGTCATCTTATGGATTTTACCGGATTCCAAGCGGTAGATGCTGCCGACAGCCGGCATGAGCACGCGTGCGCCGCCGCCAAAGGTATGGTTGCCCTTTGAGTTTTCAACAGTAAAGGATGCGGGTGCGGTGGACAGTGCGTCCATGACCAGCTTTTCATCCATATAAACGGTGTTGCCGTCTACACGGGCGCCGTGACTTTTAAACAGTTCAATAATTTCTGGATGTTCAAAGATAACCCCGACTTCAGATAATACCTTTAAAGAAGTCTCATGGATTTTCTGAACATCTTCTTTTGAAATATATTTTTCATAAGATCTCATATGTTTTCCTCTTTTCATAGCAATTAATGGTTTCAATCGTTTTAACAGAAGGCAGTAAATACAGCAATTAAGAAGATTGTGGGGAGCTCGCAGAGAACTCCCACACAAACCATTAATTGCTGACATATATTTTAATTAAATATGTCCGTAGTAGTCGCGATGGGCAACGCAGGACCATGCATAGTCAAGCAGTGTTCCCCAGGAGAATACCGGCATGTCCACTTCGCGCTGAATGGCTCTTGCGAATGGCTGCATACCTGTACATTCTAACATAATGGCCTTAATGTCAGGATTTTTTGCGATGAATTCCTTGGCAATGCGGATCATGTCCTTTTCGGATTCGGCATAGTAGCTTTCCGGAACTTCAGGACGTTTTTCGTGATCCCAGAGGGTATCAAACTGAGGACAGCCATATTCGTCCTGAGCGCCTGCGATGTGGAAGTTGCTGTTTAAGTCAATGCCAACCTTTTCAAGGTGAGTATCGGTCAGGAAACGTTTCTGAGCACAGATGATGCCAACCGCGTTTTTCGGTCCGATCAGCTGCTGAATGAAAGGCACTTGCAGCAGGCTGGACATAAATACCGGAATATCAACAGCGGCAGCGACATCCTGCTGGAAATATGCGAAGTATCCGCATTCTGCTGCAACGGCACGGCAGCCCATTCTTTCCAAATTTTTGGCAGCCTGTACAATCGGTTCGCGGCAGGGGGTTTTATCCTGTTCCCAAACGAGTGTGTAATTGTCGACACCCTTTGCGATTTCATACTGAATGGGGAAGCCCCATGCGCTGGCGTTGCGGACGTCTCCCGGGAATCCTGGATAAGCGTCGTCCAGTACCATAATACCAATCCCCATACCATAGCAGGTATGATTTTTCCGTGTGGTCATGTAATTGATGGCTAAATCTCTTTGCATTTTTTATTCCTCCCTGAATTTAAATGTTGATGTTTGCCTGTTTACTTGTTGCTGTTATTTAATGCAAGCTTTGTGCCAAATTTGACTGCATCTGGGAGGAAATTTGAAAAGATTTTTTTTGTGAATTTTTAGAATAGAACCTGCTTATTAAAAGGAAGAAATAAAAAGAAATAAAAAATCTTAAAAAAATTCAGCAATTTTAAGGAAAAAAAACGTCAAAAAAACGCAAAAAAGGATTACATGCAAAAAATAATTACAATAATGTTTGAAACTCCCTTAAATAAAGGGTTTGAAAAGCATTGCAAAATCGGGGCGCATAAAAATTTGCACCACCTAAAGAAGCCGTTTTCACGAAAAACCCTTTAATTTAGCTTAAATAGGAGAAAAAATAGGATTTACGAATTGGCATGAACCTTGCAATATATAATTGCATAGTCATTCGCTAAATGATAGGCTTTTCCCAAAACCAGCCCGTTGCCCTAGTATAGGGTGAGAAACACTCGATTGTCAATGGAAGTTTAAAAGGTTACCATCAATATAATAGGGTAATGGTCTGGTTAAAGGTAAGGCTTATCGTATTCGAAAATCTAAAAAAGAGGGAGAAGTATTATGTTTAAGAAAGTCCGACTGATAACTGTAGGTATTCCTATCGTTTTAATGGGCGCTGTTTTGATCCTGGGTGCTACGGATCCGAACTTTGCGGACACGATGACCGCTTTTTTCCTGGAACTCATGCACAGCGGTGGTTGGTTAGTAGCGCTTGGCATCCTGTTGTTCTTGGGATTCCTGGTATTCTTATATGTGCATCCAATTGGCAGCACCAAGTTTGGGGGACCGAATGCTAAGCCAAAATACAGTACATGGAACTGGTGGGCAATCTCACTGTGTGCCGGTATCGGTACCGGGATTGTATTCTGGGGGGCTGTTGAACCTCTGACCATTTCCTTTACGCCGCCGGCATCCGCTGGTGTTGAACCGGGCAGCTATGCAGCCATTATCTGGGCCATGGCAAAATCCTTCCAGCACTGGGCATTCCAGCCATACTCCATTTACGCGGTTGCAGCGATCTGCTGCGGTTACGCTTACTGGAACATGGGTAAGGATTACGCTTCCAGCTCCGGTCTGGTATATTGGAAAAATGGTAAAAATTTTGGTGAAAAAACCAATGATATCATTGATGGTCTTGTTTTATTCGCTATCGTCGGCGGTGTTGCCGGTTCTTTAGGCTACGGCCTTCTGCAAATTGGTGCAGGCCTGGATTTCGTATTCGGCATCACACCTGGACCAATGGTTTGGACTGCGATTGCGGTTGTCATTATTATTTCATATACCATTTCAAGCGCCACCGGCCTTGACAAAGGGATTCAGTGGCTGTCTGATAAAAATGCGTGGATCTTTATCGCGCTTATGATCTTCATGTTTGTCTGCGGGCCTGTACAGTATATCTGTAACCTGACTGTAGAAGCCAGCGGTTATTACATTAACAATATCATTGCATTAACATCTTACACGGAACCTGTTGTTACAGCTGTTGCCGATTCTGAAATGTGGCCGCAGTGGTGGGATTTATACTGGATGACGGACTGGCTGTCCTTTGGGCCGATCGTTGGCTTGTTCCTGGTAAAAATGTCCTATGGCCGTACCATCCGTCAGTTCATCACCGTTAATGTTATCCTGCCTTCAGTTTTCGCACTGATCTGGTTTGGTATCTTTGGCGGATTCGCCATCAACATTCAGCTGACAGGCATCTATGACTTAATGGAATTCTACAATGCCAGCGGTGCTGAAGCATTTATGATGAAATTGTTTGAATTTGTTCCAGGCACGATGATTATCCGTGTGATTATGCTGATTCTGGTTGCCTTGTCGTTTATAACGCTGGCCGACTCCATGACCTCAACGATTTCGCAGATGTCCCTGAGACAGCAGACTTCTGATGTTAAGGAAGCACCGCTTCCAATCAAGGTATTCTGGGGTATCTTAATCGGTGCTGTATCCGTTCTCTTCGTCGTAACCGGCGGAATCAATGGCATAAAAATTGTTAAAACCATTGCGGGCTATCCAATGCTCTTTATAGAGGTACTCATGATTATCGGGTTCCTGAGGTACTTCCTGTCTGGCAAGTACAAACAGGACGAAATCACCTATGCGGCAGATCTGGATCGTCAGCTCAAGGCTGCCGAAGCAGAAGAAGCAGAGCTTGCAGCTTCTAGTAAAAAGAGCCGGTTTTTCAAGAAAAAGGCTGACTCTGAATAAAAAATAACTTGGTAATAACCGGTTTCATGACCACTCCGGTTGATTACATACATCGAAAAACTTCCAAAGTAAAAAATAAAGCAGTCTCCCGGCTGCTTTATTTTTATGTTTTTTTATTCCGCCGGATGCTGACGGCTGTTTTTTATGCCGAGGGTCCGCATTTTGTACTGGAGACTCTGCCTTACCATCCCCAGGGCTTCGGCGCTTTTGGTGATATTGTAGTTATGGGCGGCGAGCACCTGGAGGATAACCTTCCGCTCAAAGGCTTCAGTCAGGCTCCTGAGGGAATCCTGACTGGCCGGGCGCCAGGTGTCCGTGTCTAAGAAAGTGCGCCCGGCAGTGCTTTTTTTCAGATCCGATGGAAGGAAATCGGAGGTAATGACATTGCTGTTGTAGGGCGAGAGCAGAATGGCGCGGACAATGATATGCTTGAGCTCGCGGACATTGCCGGGCCAGTCATAATTGTAGAGAAAAGCCCGGCTGTCCTCGGAAAAGTCATAGAGCTTTTTCCCCATGGCGGCGGACTCAGAGTTCAGGAAGGAGAGGGCCAGGGGGATAATATCCTCCCGGCGCGCCCTGAGCGGCGGCAGGGCAATGGTCAGGGTTGCGAGCCGGTAGTACAGGTCGGAGCGGATACGCCCCTGCTCGATGGCGGACTGCGGATGCTCGTTCATGGCGCTGATAATCTGGGCGTTGGTGGTCAGCTCGGTGGTGCTTCCCACGCGCCGGTAGGTGCCGGTTTCCAGAATGCGCAGAATTTTGGATTGGAGCATCAGATCCATGGAATTGATCTCGTCTAAAAAAACAGTCCCATTCTCTGCCGCCTCAAAGAGCCCCTTGGTGTCGCCGGCGCCTGTGTAAGCGCCCTTCACGGTGCCAAAGAGGGTGCTCTCGAGCAGTGTCTCGGGAATGGCGGAACAGTTAATGGCAACAAAGGGCGCGTTGCTCCGGCTGCTGGCATTGTGAATGCTCTGGGCGAAAACCTCCTTGCCGGTTCCGGTTTCGCCGTAGATGAGCACTGGCGCGGAGATATTGGCGGCCAGCTCTGCCTGCTGGGTGCAGTCGCGGATACTTTCAGACACGCCGGAAATATCGGAGATCTGGTAGCGGGTGCCGTTGTTCTTTTTTTCCTGTTTCCGCAGCTTTTCCTCCAGCTGCGCCAGCTTTTGGGACAGGTAGATATAATCCGATTTATCTCTGTAGATACACATCGAGCCGATGATCTCTTTTCCGGCTTTGTCAAAGATCGGATAGGCGCTGCTGATGGCATCGACGGCCATTCCGTCGGCATTCATATACCGAATGTTAAAATCCTTTAAGGGTTCGCCGTTTTTTAACACTCTCAACGCGGGTGAGACCTCGCCGTCATAAAACTGGTAGACCTCCAGTACATGCTTTCCGATAACATCCTCACGCTTCATGGCGTCCAGGAGCTCGCTGCCCTGGGAAAAGCAGACAAAGCGTCCACCGTCGTCAATGATATTGATGGCGATATCCTCCACCACCTCAAAAACCTTAATGGTTTCCGGGTCGAGATAAAATTTTTTGTTTTTTTTCATAAAATCACTCCAATCTTATCCTTATATTTAATGCAATATTCATACCAAATTGATGCGACGCGCAAAAAAATTATGCTGGCAAAATTATTTTGCACGCCCTGTTTCTTTGCAGATTAAGGGACTTTTAAGAAAAGGAGGGTATAAAAGCCGCATAAAAAATATGCGGTGCATTTTATGAAACCCTTAGAAATGGCTGTTTTAAGCCATTTCTGTTTTGGCATTGATCTTGCTTTATATAAAATCGAGATTCATTCTGCTGGCAATTACCGCTGAAGGGGGGACACGAGGCGGTATCGCAGATGAAAATTTTGTAAGAGGAGAGAAAAAATGGACGAAAAGAAAAAAGTAAGTTGGCTGAAGCAGATTGACTGGTGGGTTGCCCTGCCAGCGCTTTCCATCCTGGCCGCTCTGATGGCCTGGGCCTTAATTGACCCGACAGGAATGGGAGACGCGATTAGTGTTATTTTTAATTTCCTGACCAATGGCTTTGGCTGGGTTTACCTGATGCTGGGACTGGTGTTCCTGGGCTTCTGTCTCTGGCTGGCCTTTGGACCTTACCGGAATGTAAAGATAGGGAAGGATGATGAGAAACCGCAGCATTCCTTCTTCTCATGGTTTGCCATGATCATTGCCTGCGGCTATGGCGTTGGCTTGGTATTCTGGGGAGCGGCTGAGCCCCTGAGCTTTTTACAGACACCGCCGATGGGCATGGAGCCGAATACAGCGGAATCCGCTGTGAGAGCGCTGGCACAGGCATTTTTCCACTGGGGCTGGGTTCCATGGGCCATTTACATGGTCGTTGGGGTTACCATGGGTTACTTTATGTTCAGAAAAGGAATGCCGCCGTTTTTCAGCCGTGTGCTGGAACCGATCTTTGGCGATAAGGTAAAGACTAGGGGCTTCCGTATTCTTGACGGTTTTCTGGTATATGGTGTTGTCGGCGGCGTTACCACAGCCACAGGGCTTGGTATCCTTCAGCTGGCGTCTGGGCTGTTCTCACTTTTCGGGATTCCGGAAAACAACCTGACCTACATCATTATCGCCATCGCCTGGGCTGCCTTATTTACCACGAGTGCGGTCAGCGGGATTGACAAGGGGATCAAGATTCTCAGTAATCTGAACATTCCGCTCTGTATTCTTGTCTGTGTCGTTGTCTTTATTGTTGGACCGACCGCTTTTATTTTAAATACTATGAGCAGCTCTCTGGGCGACATGATCGGAAACTTTTTCCCGATGGCCTTATGGACGGACAGTATTGACCAGACGGGCTTTGCCCAGGGCTGGACTATTTTCTACTGGGCGTGGTGGATCGCTTCCGCACCGTCAACCGGCCTTTTTGTAGCGGACATCTCACGCGGACGTACCCTGAAAGAAATCGTACTGGTTCACTTGGGCGCAGCGCCGATCGCCACCTGGCTGTGGTTTGCAACCTTTGGCGGTACCGCCATTTTCCAGGAAATGTTCCAGAATCTGGGGCTGGTAGCTTCCATGAATGACATGGGCACCCAGTCGGTAGTCTTCACCATGCTGTCGCATCTGCCCCTCGGACAGATTCTGGCAGTGCTGTTCCTGATTTTAATCTTCCTGTTCCTGGCAACAACGGTTGACTCTTTCTCATATGTCTGTGCTCAGGTATCGACCAAGGAAGACCAGAATCCGACAACACCTTCTAAACCGTTAAGAGCGGTTTGGGCGATTTCGATCGCCGCGCTGGCCATTACCATGATTCTTGTCGGTAAAGGACAGATCCAGAGTCTGCAGCTGTCTTCGGTTGTGGCGTCGATTGTCATTATGATTGTGATGGTTCTGATGATTATTTCAATGGTCAAGTCATTGAAGCAGGAAGAAATGGAAGGAACCATTGATCTGCAGAAGATTAACAGCAGAAGGTATATTATGGAAGAAAAGGCAAAAGCGCTTGCGGCTAAAAAAGCGCTGCGCACAGCCAAAAAAGAAAAGACTGAAAATATTTAATGGACTAGGTGGAATGAGAAAATGAGATTAAGATTTAATTTTGCAGAAAAGGAAGAGCTTGACAAAATTCATGAAGCGACGCTGGATGTTCTGAAAAATGTCGGTGTGAATTTTCATGAAGAGGAGGCGCTTCGCATTTTCAAGGAGCATGGCGCCAGGGTAAGCGGCAATACCGTTTTTATTGAAGCGGATATGCTTGAAAAGGCTCTGGCGGCTGCGCCGTCCCAGTTTGAGTGGAAAGGGCGTGAGAAAAGCGTTGTCATCGGAGATGGCAGCAGCGTGTCGGTTCCGTGTTACGGGCCGATCTACCGCCTGAAAAAAGGAAAGATTGAGGATATTGTGCCTCAGGACCTCGTGGATGTGACAAAGCTGCATGAGAGCAGCACGGTGCTGGATGCCGGAAATCCGAATGTAATGGAGCCGGTGGCCGTACCAAGGGATATCCGCCGCGGCTACCAGATGGCCACTGCTTTAAAATACCATACCAAGCCGGTCATGGGCATGGTTGATGGGAAAGAGGCAGCCGAGATGAGTATCCGGATGGTTCAGGACTTCTATGATGTCCATGACCAGACGCCGCTGGTGGCCGGACTGATCAATGTGATGTCGCCTCTGGGCATCAGCACGGCCATGTGCGAGGCGCTCATCGCCTACGCCAGGGCCGGACAGGCTGTTGTTGTGGCCGAGGGCGGTTTTCCGGGCGTCACGCTGCCGCCGAGCATCGCCGGAACCGTGGTGTCCAACAATGCCGGTGTGCTGGCCGGCATTACGCTGGCACAGCTGGTGAACCCGGGCACCCCGGTCGTTTACGGACTCCCTGCCGTAAGCGGCGACCTGAAGGTGATCTCCATGGCCATCGGCGGCGCCGAGACACCACTGTTTGTTTACTATGCCAAGGAGATTGCCAATTATTACCATCTGCCGGTACGGGCCGGCGGCGGGCTCACAGACGCCAAAGCCGTGGATTACCAGGCCGGCAAGGAAACGGCCATGAACCTCTTTGCAACCTACGGAGCGGGCATTGACTTTATCATCCATGCCTGCGGCATTTTGGATACCTACAACACCATCAGCTTTGAGAAGCTGGTCCTGGATGAAGAGACAGCCATGAGCATCAAGCGCCAGTTTAAGGGCTTTGAAGTGGATGACAAGCATATGATGGTTGAGGAAATTGCCAAGGCCGGACCAGGCGGAAGCTATATCAACAAACGGACACCGAAGATTTACCGGGAAGAGTTCATGCTGCCGAAGCTGGCGAACCGGGAAACGACACAAAACTGGCTGAAGGACGGCGCGAAAAGCGTCGAGTCATTGGCCGCTGACATGGTAGAAGAACGAATCGGCCATTATAAACTCCCTGAATTAGCCGACTTCCAGAAAAAAATATTAGAAAAATACATTCCGCAGGAGTGGAATGCAGACTGAAAAACTTGTTTGCCTAAACGATGCTAGAAATAATTGACTCCCTCAATATGACTAGTACAGAGAAGACCGGACACCCACGGTCTTCTTTTTTGTTTTCTGGCAATTAAAAACGCCGTTTTCAATAAAAGAAAACAGCGTTTTTATGGATCGAATTTGACTTTTTAAAAGAAAGCGTTCTTAGCTTTCGACAATTTCCAGGATATCCATCGGGCATGCTTTAGCGCAGATGCCGCAGGCAATACATTTGGACGGGCTGTCTTTATCTTCAGCTTTGACAATGAGACCGAAAGGACAAACCTCAACGCATTTGCCGCAGTTTGTGCAAAGCTTTTTGTTGATCATGTAGACGCCCTTAGGATTCTGGGAGATCGCGCCGGCTTCGCAGTTTTTGGCACATTTGCCGCACTGCACACAGACCTTGGTTTTCAGGTCGCCGTTATCTTTTACGTCAACCTTAATACAGGATAAATCATGACCATACGCTCTGTCTTTATAGAAAGCGGTTGAACAGGCCCATTCGCAGGCCAGACAGTTCATGCAGAGCGACTGATCGGTTACTTTAAGTTTTTTCATAATGATGATACTCCTTCTCTCGGATCTTTGAGATTGCAGCCTACAAAGGATCCGTTCCCCAATATTTGTTCTACCTTAATTTTAACGAGAATGATTTCGATTGTCAACCATAAATCATTCCATATTTTGGCGTCTTTTTTGGCCGGATCGGTCCGATGCAGTCCAAAAAGAAGGCTAAATTTTACTCTATCAAATAAATCGCAATGAGAAAAGACTGGCTTTTTCGGATTTTTAATAAAATAAGCGTCCTTTTTAGTGCTTTTTACCGAAAAATAAGGGGTCTGTTTTTGGTCAATTTCCAAAAGCTGACAGGTGATGCAAAAAAATATGCATGTGCAAAAACCGATTACACGTTTTTTGAAATGGCTTTAAATCGCCGTAAAACAAAGGTTTTTGTGAAAAAAAAGCCGAAATTCATCAAAAAGAGCAAAAAAATTTGCGGTTTTAATTTTTGGTAAAAATCCTTTGATCTGGGGAGAGTGCCCGGAAAACGGCTAAAACAGGCTTTTTACAAAAAAATAAAAATCTTTTGGAGCTTCTTTTATTTTGGCACGCATATTGCGTTATATAATGGCATCACACAAATTAAAAAAGTAAAAGAAAATCCAAAGGAACAAAAAAGGAGAATGAAAACAATGGCAGATATGAGTTATTTAAAAGACAAACCAATCGCGGTGTTGGGCGCTGGCGGTGTTGGTAAAGCGATTGCAGGGGACTGTGCTTTAGGCGGCGCAAAGGTAAGAATTTGCGACATGATGCCCTTCGCAGAAAAAACATTAAAGAATGTTGAAAGAGTCGGGATCAAATTCTACGGCGAACAGTGCAACCTGTACGGCTTTGAACGTGAAGGCTTTGCTAAAATGGAAAAGGTAACAACTGATGTAGCAGAAGCAGTTAAGGGCGCAGGCATCATCGTTGTTGCAACACCTACCTTCGGTCACAAACCTTTCTTTGAAAAATTAATCCCATGTCTGGAAGACGGACAGGTTATCCACATCTTCCCAGATAACTATGGTTCTTTAATCTTACGCAAAATGATGCGTGAAGCTGGCTGCACCGCAAAAGTTATCATCGGCGGCTGGTCTTCTTCTACCTACGGCAGCCGTGTTGATATGCCTGGTGGCGTTATCACACATAAAATCAGAGTATACTACCGTGCAATCACCCTTCGTGGTGCTGCAATGCCGGCAACAGATACAGAAGCCTTCATCGAAAGCTCCAAATACTTACCATCTATGGACGCTGTAACCAATGGCGACGGCGCAGTAGCAGGCGATACTGTATTAGATACTGGTTTCTCAAATGTAAACCCAGTACTCCACTGCCCAGGCGCAATCCTTGGTGTATCCACAATGGAAAACTTCGGAACCATCTTCGGCGAAGACAAATATAAGTTCTCCATCTACTCTCACGCTTACTGCCCATCCATTTCTCAGGTACAGTACACCTTCTATGAAGAAGAATGTGACTTAGCTGCAAAATTGGGCGTTGGCATCCAGCCATATGAAAAAGAACACTTCTTCTCACGTGAAAATGTTCTTGGCCAGGAATACATGGGACTTGATTACTTAATTCCATTCGACAAACAGGATCCAATCCAGTACGGCACCGGCCCCTTCGACATGAATAACCGTTACATCACTGAAGATATCCCGGTTGGCTGCTATGTATACCAGCAGTTAGGTGATGTATTAGGCGTAGACACACCAGTTGTTGACTCTATGATCAACCTGGCTAACGCTATCCACGGCAAAGACTTAACCGAAAACGGCTATACCTTAGAATACCTGGGTATTGACGGCATGTCTGTTGAAGAATTAAATACCTACTTAAGAACAGGCGAAAAATAAATTTCCTCATTAACTTTACATTATAAATAACCCTTAATTAGCATACCGGACAGCTTCGGCTGTCCGGCCCCCTCTTGTTTTTGAAAAGAATAAAAAGAAATGTTATATACCGGAAAATTTTGAGAGCTTTGGGAAAGTTGTGAAACTCAAAAAGTAAAAGGAGACTATCGTGAAAAGAAGTATTATCGATTTTAGAAGAATGGCCGCTGATGGCGAAAAGATCGTTTATCTGACAGGCTATGATTATCTGACCGCTAAATATGAAGAACGTGCAGGCGTTGACATGATTCTGGTAGGGGACTCTCTGGGTATGGTTACCCTGGGCCACGAAACCACCTATCCTGTAACCATGGACGACATGATCGCACACTGCTCCGCTGTAAGACGCGGCGCGCCAAACACCTTTATTGTTGGGGACATGCCTTATATGTCTTATCAGATTTCAGATGAAGAAGCTGTTTTCAATGCCGGCCGTTTCACCAAGGAATCTCTGGTAGACGCCATCAAATTAGAAGGTGGCACCGACTCTGTATGTGAAAGAATTAAAGCCATCGCTGACGTTGGTATTTTAGTCATGGGACATATTGGTCTGACACCTCAGTTCGCTGCTCAGATGGGCGGCTACAAGGCTCAGGGCAAGAGCGCAGACGCTGCCATCGAGCTGGTTAAACAGGCCATCAAAATTGAAGAAGCAGGCGCAGCCTTTATCTTGGTTGAAGGTGTTCCGGCAGTTGTTGGTAAAGCCATTACTGAAAAATTAAGCATTCCGGTACTGGGTATTGGCGCAGGCTCCTACACAGACGGCCAGCTTTTGATCTACGCAGACATGGTAGGCTACTATGATGACTTTACACCAAAATTCGTTAAGAAATATGCCGATGTTGGCGGCGAACTGTTAAAAGGCTTTACAGCATACTGTGAAGAAGTCAGAAGCGGTGCTTTCCCGGATGACTCCAAACACGCCTATGTGATTGCTGATGAAGAAGCAGCCGAACTCGAAAAATTATTAAAAGAAATCTAAATCATTGGGAAATTGATTAAGAAAAATAGGAGAAAAATATGAGTACTTTAGCAAATCTTGGGGAACTGGTTGTAGCCGGTAACGAAGGCGGCGTTGTAGAAGCAGTCAACGCCATGGTTGCTGACAAGGCAGATCCAGTTGCGATTATCAACGATGGATTATTAAGCGGTATGAACGTTGTCGGCGAAAAATTTAAAAACGGCGAAATGTTCGTACCCGAAGTCTTAATGGCAGCACGCGCCATGAACGCTGGTATGGCGATTGTTAAACCGCTGATCGCCGACACGGATCTTCCGACACTGGGAACCATTGTTATCGGAACCGTTAAGGGCGACCTCCATGACATTGGTAAAAACCTGGTTGTTATGATGCTGGAAAGCGCTGGCTTCAAAATTGTTGACCTCGGTGTTGACGCTAAGCCGGAAGATTTTATCGCTGCTGCGAAAGAAAACAATGCCAATATTGTTGCCATGTCCGCAATGTTAACCACCACCATGACGGTTATGGAAGAAATTATCAACGGATGCAAAGACGCTGGTGTTGATGCCTGCTACCTGGTAGGCGGAGCTCCGTTAACCCCTGTATTCAGCGAAAAAATCGGCGCAACCTACGCTGCCGAAGCCTCTCAGGCTGTCGAAACCGCTAAACAGATGGTTACTGCTTAAAATAAAAACTGATTCGTTATATACCCTTCTAAAAATATATAATAGCCCTTTGGATCGTTGGTCACAATCCAAAGGGCTTTTTAACTAGTAAAAATGGAAAGGCATTCTGACATAGAATGAGGGATGGAAAAAGAAATGGTCAAGCTGACCGAATATGAACAGGAAATGCTGGACGGCGTTCACGGAACGCTCAAACAGCAGGCGATGAAAAAGGTCGTGGAATACGCCAATGTGCTGGGCGCAGAGGAACTGTGTGAAGTGACGATGGCCCATGTTTTCTGCGGAGCCCACGATTATCTGAGCGCGGCTGGAAGCGATGACATTGAAGAGACGGTTGCGCAGATGCAGTTCTGCACTTCTGAAAAAATGCCAAAGGACGACTACGTATGCTATTGTCAGTCCGACTGCGGCCCCATGGACAGCACCCGCTACGCCGAGATGGGGGTGAGCGCTGCCGAGGGTGAGAAAAACCAGGAATATCTGGATTATTACAGAGACCGCGGCGTCAATATGGTCGGGACCTGTGTCCCGTATATGTGCGGCTTTATCCCGCTTAGGGGAGAGCATTATGTCAGCAGTGAGTCCCACGCGGTAACGCTGATGAACTCGCTATGGGGCGCCTGCGGCAACTCCGACGGGCTCGAGGCAGGATTCTGGGCAGCCGCCTGCGGCCGCACGCCAAAGTGGGGCAACCATATCATGGAAAACCGCAAGGGCACCCATGTATTCAATGTGAAATGCCGGATAAAATCCAGCATGGACTGGGACCTTCTGGGTTATTCCATTGGCAGAAAGCTGCCGACCCATGCCATTCCTGTAGTCAACGGACTCCAGGACCGGCCAAATATTTTTAATGTCAAATATTTCTTTGCCGCCATGGCGACCACAGCCGGACCCGAAATGTGCCATCTCGTCGGCATTTCACCGGAAGCCGTAACGCTGGACATGGCCCTCGGCGGACAGGAACCCCAGGCGGTGATTGAGATTACCGATGAGGATTTGAAGGAATCCTGCGTCATTCTGAACGGCCACAAAGCAGGGAAACACCCCATTGACTATATCAGTCTGGGCTGCCCGCACTACAGCATTGAAGAGCTTCGCAAAATCGCAGGGCTTCTGAAGGGAAAAAGGGTTGCGGACCATACGGTTTTACAGGTATGGACAGCGCCGCCGATCCGGGAAACCGCTGACCGCTGCGGTTACACGAAAACCATTGAGGATGCCGGCGCCATTATGCTGACCAGCAGCTGCCCGCTGACCAGCGGAAAGATGCCGGAGGGCACAAAAACAGTGGGTTTCGACTCTGCCAAGCAGGCCCATTACATCGCGCCGGGCACTGAAGCGGAGGTCTTTTACGGAAGCCTTGAGGACTGTCTTGAAAGTGCAGTCCGCGGATATTGGGAGGTTAAGCAATGGGAAGAAAAATAAAGGGACGCAGCGCCATCGGCGGCATTGCCAAAGGCCTGGCCATGGTGAGCGAGGAAACCATTCAAGGCTGGTCCGGAATCGATGAGGAAACCGGTCTGATCATGGAGATCGGACATCCCTTTGAGGGCAAAAGCATCATCGGATCAATTTTGATTATTTCGGGCGGAAAGGGCTCTAATGGCTGGTCCTGCCATTTCCATGCGGCTAAAATGAGCGGCAAGGCGCCGGCGGGTATGGTTTTTCCGAAAATTGATTCCCGTACTGGTGTGGCAGCCGTGGTTACCGGTGTGCCAACCGTCACCGATCTGGAAGAAAACGTCTTTGAGCTTGTAAAAACAGGCGATTATGTTTTGGTGAACGGCGACGAGGGTTATATTGAGATTTTGGAATCAGGAGAAGAAGCGAATGGATAAAATTGTACGCAACTATGGTTATCTGGGGGACAAGGAAGATCTGGATCAGCACTTTTATGTGACAGAGGGACAATGGGTAGCGGGCTATACGGTCGGCATCATGCTGCTGGACGTTCACTATCCCCTGCTTCCCGGAAATGTGGTCAATGCCAGCACCTACAGCTACCCGGTGCGCCATGCCTGGGTGCCGGGCGCAGACCAGAACAGAATGCACAGCGGAGACGAAAGTCTTTTGCCAGAGCTCATCAAAACAGCCAGACAGCTTGAACGCGAGGGCTGCCGGGCGATCTGCGGCGCCTGCGGTTATTTCGGGCATTTCCAGAAAAAGGTAGCTGAGGCGCTGGATATTCCGGTTTACCTGTCCAGTGTCATTCAGGCGTCATGGATCGCCGCGGGGCTTAAGAGCAGCCAGAAAATCGGTGTTCTGTGCGCGGACGGCAAGAACCTGACCAAGGAACTGTTCGCAGAATGCAATGTCTCGGAGGAGATTTTCAACCGGTGTGTGATTAAATCCGCCGGTAAGCTTCCGGAATTCTCGGCATTCATGGAACGCCGCGGCCATTTTGACAACGCCGCAGTGCGTGAGGAGCTCAAGGGACTGGTGCGTGAAATTTTAGATGAAAACGACGATGTGGGCGCGATTCTTTTGGAATGCAGCGATATGCCGCCTTATTCCGCTGCCATTCAGGCAGAATTTAACCTGCCGGTGTTCGACTTTATCACAATGATCAACTTTGTTCACAATGCGGTCGCCCAAAAGCCCTATTATGGCTTTATGTAGAAAATGGAAGTGATGCCGCTATGTCATTGGGAATAATCGCGTCGATCAGCGCCGCTTTCAGCTGCGGCGGAATTCTGGTGCTCACAAAATGGATGATGAACACAGGCATGACCTCCGTCGAGGTGCTCTTTTACCGCTTTCTGTTTGTGTTTATCCTTACAGGAGGCTGGTTCATCATTAAAAAACAGAACTGCCGGATTAATCTCCGGCAGCTCTTAACGCTGGTGCTGCTGACCGTGGCGGGCTATGGCGGCTCTACCTTTCTGCTGGCCACCTCCTTTAATTTCCTGCCCATGGGGCTGGCGACCATGCTGTACTTTACCTATCCGCTGTTTGTGCTGGTCATTATGACCCTGCTTTTTAAGGAGAAGCTGACAAAAATAAAAGCAGTGTCATTATCGCTGGCTGTTCTCGGGATTTTCTGCCTGATGAATTTCAGCCTGGAGCTTTTCAATTTTGGCAGCATGCTGGCCATCGGCTCGGGTCTGGCCTATGCCATCTATCTGGTGGGGATTCAGAAGAGCAGTGTCAAATCGCTGGATAATCTGGTGATTGTTTTTTACCTGTCGGGCTTCAGCTGTATTTTCTTTTTTATACAGGGCGTTCTCGCGGGTACGCCGCAGTTTCTGGCAGTTGACGGGCCGCAGCTTCTGATGGGAGCCTCTATCGGGGCGGTGACGGTGTTTGTGCTGGGGGCCATTGCTTATTCCATCAAATGCATCGGCTCGACAAAAACCTCGCTGATCATCTCCTTTGAGGCGGTGGTCTCCCTGATCCTGGGGATTCTGATTTTTGGCGATCCCTATAATATGAATACCTGGATTGGTTCCATACTGATGACGCTCTCTGTGATTTTCATCACCCGTGAAAACACAGAGGAGGTATTGGTCGCAGCCGAAAAATGAGTTATAATAACAAGCAGGAGGTGTGAAAATGGAAAAGGTTTATCGTATTCCCATCCGCATGGAACGGGATATTGTGTTTAAACGGATGCATATCTACGAGACACAGCCAAACTACGAAGAATTTTTGTCGGCCTATAACGAGCTGGCAGAGGAGATCCCCAAACTGGTGGATGCCAGAGGTATTTATATTCTGAAAAAAGCCGGGGACCGTGAGCCCATGCACAAGGGCCTCTGTGAGGTCAGCCATTTTGTGTACGCCATGGTCTCGCTGGGGCGTGGAATCAGCGACCGCTGTACCGCCTATTTTGCGGAAAAGGATTATCTTAAAGGGCTGATGATCGACTCCATCGCCGACCAGCTGCTCTTTAACCTGTCCGATGATTTTTACCCTGTAATCCGCGAGGATGTTTTTGAAAACAAGGGCTACGCGCTGACCGTGCGGTATCAACCGGACGACTACATCATTCCCATTCAAAACCAGAAGCTGATCCTGGACGAAACAGACGGCGGCAAGTTGCTGGGCGTTTCTGTGACAGAGGGCTTTATGTACAATCCCCTGAAAACCATGGGGTATGTGTACGGCGCGGACAAAAACATACAGATCGCGGAGAAGGATCACGACTGCAGCCTGTGCACAAATTACGGCTGCGAATTCCGGTCGGCATGAGGTTCAGTAAAGCAAAAGCAGTATACGCTGTTTCAACGTATACCGATAAAACAAATTAAAAAAGCCCGGATTTCGGGCTTTTTTAATTTGATCGAAAATTTTCGTTTGAAGTCACGAATTTGTCTCAGCGTCATTTTGGCAGGAGGGCGTATCTCTGAGGGTCGAAACCACATCGCAGGCGCATTCCATCATTTTGCAGACGCCTAGGCTGTCGGCTTCATAGGAAAAAGCCCTGTCAGCCTGGACGCCGATGGTTTCAGCGACATTGGCCACATCAATGTTTGCGCCGAAGAACAGAAATTCCCAGCTGTATTTTTCCTGTTGGTGCAGGATCATATTCTGAATTTGCGGATGTGTATAGGCTTTGCTGGCATTTTCATAGCCGTCGGTTGTAATGACGACAATCACCTTGGAGGGACGGGCGCGCTCGGGCGTGTCCGCAAGCCGCCGGCCGGTATCGGTGACGGCTTTTCACACCGCGTCATAGAGGGCTGTGCAGCCCCGGACAAAGTACTGCCCCTCTGTAAGCACAGCGTCCTGGGGCATGGCGCTCTGGTACAGGCATTCGTACTCATGGTCGAAAAGAACAGTGGTAACACGCAGCTCCCCGGCTTTTTTTGACTGCTCTCTTAAAAATTGGTTGTATCCGCCAATGGTATCAGCCTCCAGTCCTGCCATTGACCCGCTGCGGTCCAGTAAAAAAATGATTTCTGTCAAATTTGGTTTCATGATGACGGCTCCTTTCTTTTTATGATATGATAATAACATCTTTAAAAGAAAAAAGGTCGCCTGGCAGGCGACATCGGAGGTGTGTCATGCTGTCTTCAGATTTTTTATCCGATCTCAAAGTCTTTGTCAAAAGGGCGCAGACCATAACCGTGGGTGCAGCGGCGGTGAAAAAGCAGAAAGAGATGGCCGCGGTCTGCGCGCGTAACCTGGAAGTGTTTTACTCTGAGGAAAACGCGAACCTGGGGGACTACATCGAAAAGCATAAGGGGCCGGGCTTCACCGGGCGGCTCTTTGAAATGATTGATGCGCGCGGGCTTTCGGACAAGGTGGTTTACCATAAAGCGGGCATTGACCGCCGGCTGTTCTCAAAAATAAGGAGCGATCCGGATTACCACCCGTCAAAGGCCACCGTCATTGCGCTGGGGATTGCTCTGGAAGCTGATCTGGACGAGCTGGAGGCCCTCTTATCCGAGGCGGGCTATGCCCTGTCAAGCAGCGAAACCTTTGACCTCATTATCCGTTACTGTGTGGAGCAGCGCGTCTTTGATCTGGATGCGGTCAATGAGGCGCTGGACAGCTTTCAGATAAAGCCACTCGGAGGAGTGGCTTAAACGTTTCTTTCTTTATTTTTTCCCGGACCGGTATTTCTTTGGGGTAATGCCGGTCATTTTTTTAAAAACCTTTGTAAAATAGCTCTGATCCTCATAGCCGACGAAAAGCGCAACCTCGACAATGCTCATTTTGGTGTTCTGCAGAAGCTCCTTGCTCCGGTTAATCCGGATTTCGTTCAGGTACTGGGTAAAGCTGATGCCGGTTTCTTCTTTAAACAGCTTGGACAGATAGGAATCTGAAACATGCAGATAGTCTGCCAGCTTCTGGAGCGTGATCTTATTCATATAGTTGGCCCTTGTGTGCTCAATGGCCTGGTTGATCAGGTAGGAGTCTCCGGAATAAATGTTGTTAAAAATATTTTTGGTAAAATGGTCAATGATTTTGACCGTCCATGAGCTGAGCACCTGGATGCTGTCAATTTTGTTGAGCTCAGTGATCAGGTCAAGGTTCAGGCCGAAGATTTTTTCAAGGGAAGCGCCGCCCTCTACCGAAGCGCGGGAGAGAATGGTGACAAGCTCCAGAATTCTTGCCTTGATGACCTCCAGATTGCCGCCCTCGATCAGCAGAATCTCGTTGACTAAAAATTTCAGGGTAACCTGGGCGCCCTCATGGTCGCCCTCCTTTACCTGCCGCACGAGGTCCTGTTCCTTTTCATAGGGATAGACCAGCGGGATGTTGTTCTTTTTATGCTCGTGGATGCGCTCTCCGATTTCGGATTGGTCGTGGTATTCAGAGCTCAGCTTTTCATAAGCTTCTGTGTTGGGGTAAAGGCTCAGGATGGCCGCGTTTAAAAGCTTGGCCAGATGATTGACCTGGGAGGGCGTGAAGATTTTCATGTTTCGGATAAAGAGTGTGGTGTTGTAGAGCACCTCGGGGGAGGCCTGGTGGATGGTGAACATGTCGCGGATGGTGCTCTCCTCAATGGTGCCCATGGCAATGGGGCCGGCAATGACAGACCCGGCAAACTGCTGGCCGTCCAGGATGGCGATGGCAATGTTGACAAAACCTGAGGGACAGACAAATATATAGGGCTCGCCAAGCCGGTGCGCCCAGGTCGCGGCAAAGTGCAGCGCATTTGGACAAAGGCTGGACTCTGTGTCGGACTGGCTAAAGTACGGGCAGATTTTTTTATCCTCAAAGTAAGTGCCCAGCGGCTGAGTGCTCTGGTCATACAAGGTTACGGGCACATCTGTCGCGTAGTAAAACGAGGTGAGAATATCCTCGATGACCTCGAGGTTAAGCTGGTGGTCTTCTCTAAAAATAGTTGCTTTCATGGAATTGTTGTCCTCCCTGTCCTTTCTGCGTTTATTATCTTTTATTATATCATATTTTAAAAATATCTACAAAAGTTTTGTTGAAAAATACCATAAATTTCCGCTAAAACGCGTGAATCTATCAAAAAATTTATAAAATGGAAAAAACAACGAAGGATTTATTACAAAATTAAAATCAGGCCGAAAAGATAAGAAATAAAAATAATTGCTTTTTATTTAGAGTTTTAAATTCAACTAAAAAACAAACCGGCATGCGTCTGGGGATGCACACCGGTTTTAAAAAGAGGGATTTTTCTGAGGTTTTAGAATTTTTCAGATTCAGGTAAAAATTTGTTTAAAAGTTGTTTTTGGGTCTGTGTTAAATCAGGCAGGGTATAGCTTTCAACCCGGTCTTCAATTTCCTTCACCGCCCGTTCGCGCAGATCGCCGATTTTGTCGACGATGGGCTGGGGGTCTCCGGCGGCGCGGTTAAAGAGCTGGGTCAGATAATGCTCCTGCCGGTATTCCTTTGGTGTTCTGCCGGACAGGTAATTGCCAAGTGGTCCGGCTTTTTTGATCTCCGCAAAGACCTTTTCGGCCTTTGTATCGCTGATGTCAATACCGCGGTTCAGCCTGAGAAGAATCCGGTTGACTTCCTCGTCCATCACGAATTTTTCATAGCTCCCGAGGGCATAGGACTGGAGGATACCGGCGTGGTGCAGAATGAAATCTGCTTTGCCGAGATAGGTAGTCATAAGATTCATGAAGGTCTCGGCTCCGGCCTGGTAATCAGGCTTCATGGCATCTGTTCCGGCAACACCGACGCGCACAGGGATCTGGTAATAGCGGGCCAGCGCCAGGGAAGACATCTGGATCAGCTGCGCCTCGGGCGCGCCGATGGCCAGGGCGACCTCACGCATATCTGTGGCACTGGAGACAGAGCCGTAGATAACCGGGACACCAGGCTTAATGAGCTGGGTCAGCACAATGCCGGCCAGGATGGTCGCGTTGTTCTGGATCACGGTTCCAAGCAGTGCTGCCGGGGCAGTCATGTTTGTCATGGAACAGGTGATAATGGTGACAGGCTGGCCTTCCTCGGACAGGCCGATAATGTTATCCAGTACCTCGTAGGAATAACCAAGGGGCGAGAGGGCACATGCGTTGGTTAAGAGGACGGGCGCATCCCAGATGTCGTAAAATTCTTTGTAGAGGCGGGCAATGGCCCGTGCCGCTTCTTTCAGAGTCTTGCCGCGGGTGTTCAGGCTGTTGGCCACATTACCGTAGGTCGGCTTTTTGGAATACTTCAGACACATGGCGACCTGGGGCAGGTAAAAATCCTCCTGGCTTTTGTCCAGATCCGGCGTGTCAAACGCGGCGTTGTTGACAAAATCGGTCACGTCGCTGGTGTCCATGAGTTTCAGAAACTTAATCATGTCTGCCATCTGGGCCACACGGTAGGTGTTGTCCTCGAACAGGAACTTGGATGGACCATAACAGCCGACTGTTTTTGGCCGGAAGGGTTCGCCGATGGGTGTTTCACCACTGTCTGTGTGAATGGTAAAGGTTTTGGGAACCGTCTCCAGCGCAGCGTTCAGAAAGGCTTCGTCGAATTTAACGATGCTGCCCTCGACCGTTGCGCCGTGTCTTTTGAAAATATCCAATGCTTCTTCGCAATTGAAGGAGACACCCACTTCTTTTAAAACTTTAAGGGTGTATTCATGCAGAAGTTCAACATCGCGGGTAGAGATATAATTTTCATAAAATTTTCGATCAATATACATTGTGGATTCCTCCGGTATTCTTGAATTTTCGGATGCAACGGTATTCAAAGGGCGGCCGCATCGACGGGCAGGTTTATTCTATCAGGGGGCGGGAACCGCGGGGCTCAGTGACCCCTAAACCAGCGCCTTGGCCTTTTCGGCAGCAGTCGAGGCGTCAGCGGTGTAGATCGCGCTGATTTTTTCGGCGTAGGCAGGTGTTACCGGAGCGCCGCCGATCATATATCTGGCGTCGATTCCGGCGTCCTTACAGGATTTAATTATTTCATCCATATAGGTCATGGTGGTGGTCAGCATGGCGGACATGGCTACGATATCCGCGTCGTTTTCCTTGGCGGCTTCGATGAAAGCTTCCTTCTTGGCGTCGACCCCGAGGTTTACAACCTTGAACCCGGCGCTTTCAAGCATCATGACCACCAGGTTTTTGCCGATGTCGTGGAGGTCGCCCTTAACGGTGCCGATGACTACCGTTCCCAGGGAGGTGACGTCGCCGTCTGCCAAAAGCGGCTTGACAATGTCCATGCCGGCGTTCATGGCACGTGCAGCCATTAAAACCTCGGGAACAAACATTTCGCCGTTGGCAAACCTTTCACCGACAACATTCATACCGGTCAGCAGGCCGTCATTGATGATTTCAAGAGGCGCAGCATTGGCGGATAATGCGGCGTTAACTTCATTGACAACGCCGTTTTCATTTCCGTTTACAACATAATCGCTGATCATTGCATAGTTACTCATAATTTTTTCCTCACTTTTTTAAATTTTATAAAAGAATGCTTTTACAGGGCAAGCTTCTGGCCGAGTCCCTTTTCGAGGGCAATGTCGAAGATGGCCCGGGCAACCGTTACGTCACAGACAGACATCCCGATGTTGCTGCACACGATCAGTTCATCCTTAGCAGTGCGGCCTTCGGTTAAGCCGGCGAGAATTTCGCCCGTCTGGCAGTAAACCTTCGGAAGACCCTTGTCTGCCGGGAAGTAGCCCATTTCCGCGAAGAGCTCGTGCTCGTCGACACTGTCGACAATGTATTTATCGGCGCGGTATTGTGTTTTGAGATCAAAGAAGGTGTTCATGTCGCAGGGCACAATGGTCTGGCCAGCTGAGATCCACTCATCCTTGACAACGCATAAAGGATCCTTCAGAATGATGGTAGCTGAGCTCATGACTTCGCATTTTTCGGCGATTTCCTGAGGCGAGGCGGCCTTGATAATTTCAACGTCGATTTCGGGCTGAACGATTTTAATCAGGTTATCCGCAGCGGCTTCTACGACATCATATACATAAATTTTTTTCAGGTTTTTGAGTGTTCGGGTGACATAGCGCACATGCTCGATCCCCTGCACGCCGCAGCCGAACATTCCAAAGGTTTCGGCGTCGGGGTGAAGGGCGGCGGCGGCCAGAACCGTTACAGCCGGCGTACGCATGGCTGTGATCCAGGTGCAGTCCATGACTGCGACAGGCACGCCGGAAAGCACATCGTTTAGTATAAAAAGACCAGTGGTCTGCGGAAGATTGTACTTCTTGGGGTTGTTGGGGTAGCACTCGATCCACTTGCACCCAACGGCTCTTTGCTCCGGTACATAGGCGGGCATTGCATGGAAAAAGACTTCTGTCCAGGGATGGACACCGATTTTTGCAGGCATCTCAAATTCTTTTTTTCCATGGGCGATTAAGGTTTTTCTGGTAATCTCCAGAATGTCATCGCGGGTGAGACCGATGTTTTCGCATTCTGGTTTTGTCAGGTAAATGACTTCCTTGCCAAGGTCCAGCTTCTTTGCGATGTTTTCTCTGTCTTGTTCAAAATAAGCGTGATCAAAATTCATATATCTTCCCTCCAAAAGTTGATAGATTAAAAAAGTTTATGTTTGCTGGCTAAGAGATGCAATACTCGTGCCAAGATTTCTTTTTTTCGTAAAAACAAGGTGCCTTAAACTTTTGCTTCCTAATAAATATCAGCAAAAAAGATTTCCAGAAAAGCATTAAGGAAAAACTACAGAAGGGTCCGAGACCAAAAACAACGTCTTAAAACCGGACGTTTTTTTGACAAATAATAATAATTTTGACATTTTTTGACAAAATCAGGGAACCTCTCGGCGTTTGTTCGTTATTTTTTTAACCATTTTTTCGAGTGTAAAAAATGTCAAAA
The DNA here is from genome assembly GCF_015547515.1 of Eubacterium sp. 1001713B170207_170306_E7. Lineage (NCBI taxonomy): Bacteria > Bacillati > Bacillota > Clostridia > Eubacteriales > Eubacteriaceae > Eubacterium > Eubacterium sp. 1001713B170207_170306_E7. The sequence goes on along the minus strand of NZ_JADMVE010000004.1, from coordinate 316,436 downwards.
CCTTTTTGACAATTTTTGACAAATCCGACGTTTTTTATTCAAATAATTTAATACGTTTTCATCCAAAGATTTTTCTTAAAAAACTGAAACAAAATTTTGCGGCAGACGGCAGGCTTTTGTATATAAAGGTTGCAAAACTATTAAACCGGGTTGAAATCACTGGTTTTTTGATGCGTTTTACGAATATGGCACGGGTCTTGCATTAACAACACACCAAAAGGTTTATGTTAACAACGATCGCATTTGTTGATCAAGAGAAAAAGGAGAAAACGATGGATAACTTATGCAACTACACCAGCAGACAACAATTAGGTATTGAAGTTTTTAACGATGATCAGTGCGCAATGATTCATCAGGCAATTTTGGAGGTATTAAAAGAAGTCGGCGTTGATGTTTATAATGACAAAGCCCTTGAAATTCTTAAAAAGGCCGGTGCGTTTGTGGACGGCAGACGCGTTCGTTTCCCTGCTGCAATGGTTGAGAGCGCGATCCAGTCCGCACCATCCCAGGTAACGCTCTACGCACAGGATATGGAATCCAAAATGATTCTTGGCGGCAAGCGCTTTTATTACGGTCCTGGACCAACCGTTATCAACACGCTGGACCCTTACACCGGAGAGCGGAAAATTCCTCAGTATGAAGATACCTGCAAGGCTGTCAAGGTCATGGATGCCCTTCCGAACATTGACTATCTGATGGACTTTGGAACCATTGAAGGTGTTGAAACCAATGTGCTGGACGTGTACTGCTTTAAGGCAATGTTTGAAAACTCACCAAAACCGATTTTACACTGGGCGTACAACCGCAGCAATGTTCAGGCAATGATCGACATGGGGGCCAAGGTTCGCGGCAGTCTGGAAGAGCTTGAAAAATATCCGTTCTTCTCGGTTTATTCTGAACCGATCACCCCGCTGATTCACGAAAATGAAGGTCTGGATGTTATGATGACCATGGCTGAGCACGGGCTGCCAGCGGTCTATACCTCTGCTGCCCAGGCCGGTATGACCGCTCCGGTTACACTGGCAGGCACCATGGTAGTCGAGCTGGCCGAATCCCTGTCCGGTCTGGTAATCAACCAGCTGATCAAGGAAGGCGCGCCTTATATCATGGGCGGTGTCTGTACCTGTGTGGATATGTCGTCAATGCAGATTACCTACAGCTCACCGGAATTCAACCTGCTGCAGGGCGGCTTGAGCAAGATGTCTCAGTTCTATAACCTTCCGGTATTTACAACGGCTGGCTGCTCAGACTCCAAATGTCTCGACCAGCAGCATGGCATTGACCAGGCGACCAGTATCCTGATGTCCGCCCTTTATGGCGGCAATCTGATCCACGATGTCGGGTACATGGAATCCGGCCTGCTGACCTCCATGGAAGCCCTCGTGATCGCAGATGAAATCATCGGACAGACCAAGCAGATGATCCGCGGCATTGAAGTGACCGACGAATCCCTGGCTGTCAATATCATCAAGAATGTGGGACCAGGCGGGAACTTCCTGGCCGAACGCCAGACCTTTGATAAGTTCAAAACCGAATGGTGGCTGCCGCAGCTGTTTAACCGCAAAGTATACACCAACTGGGAAGCAGACGGCAAACCAGAGCTTAAGGATCTTGCCAACGCGAAGGTCAGAGATATTCTCGAAAACCACCAGCCTAAAACCATCCCCGAAGATGTCAGCAAAGACTGCGACGATATCCTGAAAGCTTTAATCGCTAAGTATAATTAAGAAAAAGGTGTATCGCTTGAATTAAGGCAGATGACAGTCTGCCTTAATTCCTCTATAATGTTCCTTGTGGCATAAAATGAATTATGAAAGTGAGGGGAAAAATGGATAAGCAGCAAACAACAGAAAAAAAGGGATTCTTTGATATTGTGAATAAGTGGGTATTCTTTTCATCGGGAATCGCCCTTGTTATTTTTGTAGCTTTTGGCTGTATTGCACCGCAGGCCTTTGCCAACGGCGCCAACGCAGCGTTGAATTTTGTTCTTAAATACTTCTCTTGGTTTATTACGCCGGCCGCTTTCTTTATGGTTATCTTCTGCCTGTGGGCCGGTTTCAGCAAGTATGGTAAAATCAAGCTGGGAGGACCTGACGCCAAACCGAAAATAAGCAAACCTGTTTGGTTTGCCATCGCCCTGACCTCGGGGATCGCTGTTGGCATCAACTACTATGGCGTTTATGAGCCCATCAGCTTTGTTTATAATCCACCGGCATTTCTGGGGGTAGAGCCCCTGTCCTCCGGAGCGATTTTGAACTCTCTGAAGTATACCTTCCTGCACTGGTGCCTGCATCCCTATGCCATCTACACAACCGCAGGCCTTTGCGTGGTGTTTTTGATCTACAATGCAAAAAAACGTTACCGTGTCTGTACGTCGCTGTACCCGCTTCTGGGTAAAAAGACCTATGGCGGTATTGGTAATTTTATCGATGCCGTTGCTATTTTTGCCATCATCGGCGGGATCGCCACATCACTGGGATTCGCGACGCTGCAGATCGCCCGTGGACTGGACACGATTGTCGGCTTTGAGAGCAATATGGTCAACTGGCTGATTATCATCGCCATCATGACTGTGTTCTACACAGCCTCCAGTATTTCAGGCCTGCACAAGGGGATCACCTATATCAGTAACCTGAATACTGTTCTGTATTTCTTTGTTTTAATCTTTTCATTTATTGTAGTCGATCCCATCGGCGTCACCGAGCTGACCATTACCGCTATCGGCCAGTACTTCAATGAATTTGTCAATCTATCACTGTTCCTTGATCCCATCGCCAGAACCGGCTGGGTAGGGGCAAACAACGTGTTCTTCAATACCTGGTGGATGGTCTTTGCGCCGCTGATCGGCCTGTTTCTGGTCAAGCTGGCCTACGGCCGGACAATCCGGGAATTTGTCACGGTTAATCTGATCGCGCCGGTCGTGTTCTCCTTTGTCTGGTTTGGCGTATTTGGCGGCGGCAGCATTATTCTTGAAAAATTCTTTGGAACAAATATCGGGGAAGTTGTCGAACAGGTAGGCTCAGATATGGCCTTGTACGCATTCTTTAATCAGCTGCCGTGGAGCAAGTTTATGAACGTTATCGCTCTGCTCATCGTCATTTTATCCTTTGTAACACTGGCAGAATCCATGACCATGTCCATTTCAGCCATGACGCTCAAAGAATTTAAGGATGAGACCGGTGAGGCAAGCCCTCCGAGAATTGTCAGTATTTTCTGGGGCGCCATCATGGCTTTGGCGGCATACACGCTGTTGATTTCTGGGGGAACCGATGCTCTGCAGACCTCGGTTATTGTGTGCGGCCTGCCCCTCTGCGTGATTATGGTCTTTATGATGGCCTCGTACTTCAAATCGATGAAGCGCCTTGACGAGTATGATATCTACAGTAAAGGGGATTTATCGGTCTATGATACAGATGAGAAAGAACGGCTGGAAAGAATTGCGGCGGCTGAGACAGAGGCTGATGGAAATAGTGTTGAAAAAATTGAGTGATCAATAAAAGGGGCGGACACGTTCGCCCCTTTTATCCGATTTTTAGAATGTTATAATAATCAAAGCGGCTTAGTTTTTAAACGGTTTCTAAAGGAGGTATTGATAATGACGGAAACAGATACAAAAATGAATGATAAAATACAAGAATTCATCGACTTTATTAATTTGAGATACAAGGGCCTGATAATAACAGACCCGTTTGGGAAAATTGTCAAAGTCAATGACCGTTTTTTAGAAATTTTTCATTTGAATACCAGCGAGGGGCTGGAATTTCACCTTGAGGAGCTGCTCTTAAAATACGGCATCGATGAGGATTCTGAATATTTTTATGATCTGGATAAAAATCAGGTAAATGTCCGGTTTAAAAGGATGTCCTTTGATGCGGAAACAGCGGTTAATATCTGGATTTTTGAGGTGGTCGGACTGGAGAATGCCCGGATGAGCCTTTTGGAAACCATTGTCCAGTTCAGCAAGGATGGGGTCCACGCGGTTAACCAGGATGGAAAAATGATCATTTACAATGAGGCCCAGGGAAAAATCGACCACTATGAGCCGTCAGAAGTCATCGGCAAGCACGCCATGGACATCTATGCGCTGGATTATGAATCCAGTCTGCTGTTGAAGGTACTGAAAACGCAAAAACCCATCGAGAATGTGAGACAGGGCTATTATACCAAGGCAGGAACCTTTGTGGATTGTGTCACTTCGGTTATCCCGCTTTTTTATCATGGAAAACTTTTCGGGTCAGCCGCCATCGTGCGGGATTACAATGGCATTCTCCAGACCCTCGAAAAGGAGCAGGTGAATCCTGAGAAAATCAAGAGTATCACCACCCAGCCCAATTATGAATCCAAGCAGACACGTTATACCTTTGACAGCATTATTACGGTGAACCCCGAGCTCGCAAAAAGCATACAATCTGCCAAGCAGGCAGCCCAGACCGACTCCAATATTCTAATTATCGGCGAAACAGGAACTGGGAAGGAAATGTTTGCCCAGAGTATCCATGCCTACAGCTCGCGGCGGGACAAACCCTTTCTTGCCATCAACTGCGCGGCCATACCGGAATCCCTGCTGGAGGGTCTGCTGTTCGGGACAACCAAGGGCTCCTTTACCGGGGCCACGGATAAGCCCGGCCTCTTTGAGGAGGCGGACGGCGGCACCATTTTTCTGGACGAGATCAACTCCATGTCCCTGTTTCTCCAGTCAAAGCTTTTAAGGGTTCTGGAGGAGCGGACAGTCACGCGCCTGGGCTCAAATAAAATGATTCATGTGAGTGCGCGCATCATTTCAAGCTGCAACGAAAACCCTGCCCAGGCCATTCAGGACAATAATTTCAGAAGCGACCTTTTTTACCGGCTGGCGGTGGTCTATATCGTGATTCCGTCGCTGCGGATGCGCTTGGATGATGTGAGCCTGTTGACAAAGTATTTTATCGAGATGTACAATCGACAATTTGATAAGAAAATTGTCGGGGTCGATTCAGAGGTTCAGCAGCTTTTTGATAATTACAGCTGGCCGGGCAATGTGCGGCAGCTCAGGCACCTTTTAGAGTCGGCCATGAACGTCATCGACCCGGACGAAACCTGTATCGGTATACGGCACCTGCCCAAATATATTTTGGGTGAGGACAAAATTGGAAACTATGAGGGACAGCCAGAGCAGCGTGGTGAAATAAGGACTTCGGTTTCGGTCGACAAGGGACAGAATATTTTTGAGGAATTAAAGGAAAAAGAGAAAGAGTTTATAATCGAAAGCCTGACAAAAAACGGCGGAAACATCGCAAAAACTGCCAAGCAGATGGGCATGAGCCGGCAGAAGCTGTACTATAAGCTCAAAAAATACAATTTAAAATAGAGCCGTGGAGGGGTGTTCAGGAAAGTAAGGGGAGTAAGATGTTTAAAGGGATTATCATTGCGGTTATCGGCGCGGCGGCCTATGGCTTTATCTCACTTTTCACCAAGAATCTGGTCAATCTGTCCGTAAACAGCGACACCATACTGGTCAGCCGGTTTATGATTATTTTCATGGTGGCCGGCACTTATCTGGTAATCAGAAAAAAACTTGTGAGGCCTTCCGGAAAACAGATCAAAGATTTGTTGATATACGGCGTTATCGGCTACGGCGGGGCAATTTTTCTTTTGGCGGAGTCCTATATTTTTATGCCGATGAGCCAGGCGACCATGATTCATTTTTCGTATCCGCTTTTTGTCGCGCTTTTTATGGTGGTCTTTTACAGGGAAAAAATGACCTGGGTAAAGGCGGCGGCCCTGTTTCTGACCTGCCTGGGAATTGCCTTTCTCATGGAATTTAACTTTACCGTAAACATTGTTGGGCTGCTGATCGCCCTTTTATCCGGCGCGGCCTTTGGCTTTTATATGGTCAGCGTCAGCGAGAGCAGTATCAAAGACCTGGACCCGGTCAATCTGCTTTTTTATCTGGCGCTGGTGGTAGTGCTTGTGTTTGGCACCTGGGGCCTGATCAAGGGAGAACTTCACCTTGTTAATCTCGGATCAGCGGTTTACATGTCGATGTTGGGGGTGGCTGCGCTGTCCATTATTGGTATCGGCTTTTCGACGGTTGCCATCCACACCATCGGCCCCACCTATGCGGCGATGATCTGTGTGCTTGAGCCGGTAGTTGCGCTTTTGTGCGGCGTTGCCGTTTTTCAGGAGCCGCTGACAGCCTATAGTCTTCTGGGGAGCCTGATGATGCTGGCGGTTATTTTGCTGATTGCTTTTGAGGGCTATCTCAGAAAGAAAAAAATCAGAAAGAGGGAATAAAAATGGAAAATGAAGCAAAAAAAGTATATGATTTTTTGGACAAGCTTGGTGTGCAATATCAGGTGATCGAGCATCCGCCGGTTTATACCTGCGAAGAGCTGGAGCAATATATGGATGATGTGAAGGGCGCGCACTGCAAGAACCTTTTACTGCGCAACAAAAAAGGAAACCGGCACATTCTGGTTATTCTGGAGGAGTCCAAGCAGATGAATATCAAAGCCTTTGGAAAGCAGATCGGTGTCAGCAATCTGAGCTTTGCCTCTGAGGAACGGCTGCTCAAATATCTGGGCGTCACCACCGGCGCGGTCTCTGTTTTTGGCATTATTAATGATCAGAACCATGAGGTAGAGGTCTATATTGATGAGGATGTCCTGGACGAGGAATTTGTGAATTTCCACCCAAATGTCAATACGGCCACAGTGCACTTCAGTGCGGAAGGTCTGAAGCAGTTTCTGGCAGCCTGCGGCAACCCGGTGGAGCGGGTCAGCATATAAAAAGGATTGTGAGGAAAGATGGGATGCTATAGAGGAATACCAGTCCGCATGAATCAGGAAAAACTGTTTGAGCAGATGCATATCCGCAAGGAGCTCTGGAATTATAATGAATATGAAAGGGCCTATGATGAACTGGCCGAGGAACTTCCCGGACTCATTGAACCGTGTGGGGTTTATAAGCTCATTCCAAATGAAATGGGCCCGTCGATCCACAGAGAGCTGACAGGGCTCAGCCATCTGGTATGCAGTATGGTCACGCTGGGGCCGGGGATCAGCGAACGCTGCACTGCCTATTTTATGGAAAAGGATTATCTGAAAGGCCTGATGATTGACAGCATTGCCGATCAGGTTTTATTTGATCTGTCAAATGATTTTTATCAGATTATCAAAGAGGACGTCTGCGCCCGTAAGGGGTATGGCCTGACGGTCCGTTTCGCCCCGGATGACCGGCTGATTCCAATCCATTTTCAGAAAGCGATACTGGAGGCGGTGGACGGCCGCCGCCAGCTGGCCGTGGATATCACGGAGGGGTACATGTACAATCCCATAAAAACCCTGGGATATGTCTATGGAGCTGACCAGGAAATCTGCACCTCCGGGGTAGACCATGACTGCCGTCTCTGCTCAAATACGGACTGTGCGTTCCGGAAAACAGAAAAGCGTCCGGCGTGATGCGGTGTATACGCCAAAACAGCGTGTACCGCTGATATACCTGAAAAGCCCAAAAACCGGGCTTTTTTTGTTGTATAACCAACCAAAACCGTTCAATTTGTCAAAAATCTACCTAAATAAAATAATAATTTACAAGGCATGATCTGGAAAAGGCTATATAATTGAATAAAACATTTATTAGATTAAGTACAATAAATGTTTTATTCTGACAGAGGAGTAAGTGATTGATATGGCAAAGCTTATGGTGATCGGCGGATTTTTAGGCGCCGGAAAAACAACGGCAATGATTGAAGTGGCAAAAACACTTAAAAAAATAGGAAATACCGTGGGGCTCATTACCAATGACCAGACCGATTATCTGGTAGATACCCAATATGTTGAAAATCATGATCTTGAAGTTACAGAGCTGACAGGAAGCTGCTTCTGCTGTAATTATCCAGGCTTCGCAGAACGCGTGGACGAAATGCGTCAGGAAGATTATATTCTGGCAGAGCCGGTTGGCAGTTGTACGGATTTGGTTTCGACGATTATGAAGCCTTCCAAAGAGGGAAAAGCCGGCGCGCTGGAGGTGCTGCCGCTTTCTGTTCTGGTAGAGCCTGGACGCCTGAAGGATTTTATGGATAATAATACCGAAGCCTTTTCGGAAGGCGTTTATTACATCATGGACAAGCAGATGGAGGAAGCAGACTTTATCATTTTAAACAAGGTCGATACCCTCGACGCTGACGAAAAAGAAAAGCTGGTGGGCTATTTAAATGAAAAATACCCTGAAAGCCGCGTGATGGAAATTTCCGCAAGAGAGGGAAAAGGAGTGGAAACCTGGCTTCTGGCGGTTCTTTCTGCGGATATTGCGGCTGCCAACGCAAAGAAAATGGATGTGGTCTATGAAACCTACGGCAACGCAGAAGCCGAAATGGGCTGGCTGAACGCCAAGGCTGAAATCAATGCCAGAAACGCTGTGAACGGCGACGAGCTCATGAGCGCGCTGGGCGAGGCACTGAAGGAAGCCGTGATAAAAGAAGGCGGCGAGATCGGCCATCTGAAGCTTTATCTGGATACGGATAAGGGCGCCTCAAAGCTGAGCTGTGTCGGTGTCCGCCAGCCGGTAGAGCTGGACCAGTCCCTCGGACAGGAAATGACAAAGGGGCAGCTGACCATTAACCTGAGAGCGGCGGTCGACCCAAAGCTGCTTGAAAAACACACCAGTGAAAAGGTTGGAGCGCTGGCCGAAAGTCTTGGCTTCAACGCTGAAAATCTGGTCATCGAGGCTTTCCGGCCAGGGTTCCCGGACCCGACCTACCGGATGTAAAGCCTTTACCAAAAAACAGGGAAAATCTACCAAAAAAACAGGCTGATTTCGTATACATATGCGGCTTCGGCCTCTTTTTCGTGGAGAATTTCCCAAAAAAACAAAGTCACCTACAATCATATTTTCCTTTAAAATTATATACTTAACACAAGATAAAACAAATGAAGCATGATGAACAAAACAATTTTGGAGGAAAAAATGGGTAAAGAACTTTTATTAAAAACATTGAGACACGAACAGACAGACGGTGTGCCGTTTGTTCCGTTCAGCGGCGTGCACGCAGGTTCCTTAAAAGGCTATACAGCCAGAGAAGTTTTGACAGACGGCGATAAATTATATGAATCATTGATGGAGGTTCATAAATTATATACACCGGACGGGATGCCGATCATTTTTGACTTACAGATCGAAGCTGAAATTTTGGGCTGCGAGCTGCTGTGGGCAGAGGATAATCCGCCTTCTGTTATGAGCCACCCCTTTGCCGGCGAACTCAAGGTACCGTGCAAATGCAAGATTCCTAAGAAAACCGATGGCCGTATCCCAATGGTGCTGGATGTTATGCGCCGGGTGAAAGAAGCTGTAGGCGACGACACGGCTTTATATGGCCTGATCTGCGGCCCGGTCACCCTGGCTTCACATATCCGCGGAAGTGAATTCTTCATGGATATTATTATGTATCCCGATTACGTCAAAGAGCTGGTCGCTTTCTGTACCGAAGTCTGCAACGCCATGACCGACTATTACGTGGAAGCAGGAATGGATGTTATCGCTCTGGTCGACCCGATCATCAGCCAGATTTCACCGAAATCCATTGAAGAGCTGTTTATGGATCAATTCAAGGTGGCCTTTGACTATATTCGCAGCAAGGGCGCTCTTGGCTGTTTCTTTGTCTGCGGCGATGCGACCATTCAGATGGATGTAATGTGCCGGACCGAGCCGGACGGCGTTTCCATTGACGAAAATGTCAATATCAATGAAGCCAAGAAGATTACCGACCAGTACAACATCGCGATCGGCGGGAACATTCCGCTTACAACAACCATGCTTTTCGGGACACAGCAGGATAATATGAAATACGTTGTCGATATGTTGGACAACATTGATCATCACAACCTCATCGTAAGCCCGGGCTGCGACATGCCTTACAGCGTGCCCATGGAAAACACCATCGCGTGTGTTCAGGCGGTTAAACACACCGAGGAAGTCCGCGAAATGGTCAAGAATTACGAAGCGGTCGATACCCTTGGCGATGTAGATCTGCCGGATTATGAAAATCTGGATAAGCCTTTCATCGAAGTCTTTACCCTTGACCCGGTTCAGTGCGCTGCCTGTACTTATATGGAAAAAGCCGCTATGCTGGCCAAGGAAGAATTCGGCGACGACATTGATATTGCCGTTTATAAATACTGTATTAAAGAGGATATTGCGCGTACGCAGAAGATGGGCGTACAGCATCTCCCATCCATTTACATCAACGGACAGCTGGTATGGTCTTCCATCATCCCAAGCCGTCAGGAAATTGTAGATGAAGTGAAAAAATACTTATAAAAAACAACACCAGGGTGGGTGCCTCAGGTTACCCACCCTGTTTTCAGTGGAGGGAAAAATGAAGCTAGTACTTTTAACCGGTTTTTTAGGATCTGGTAAAACGACCTTTTTAACAAATTTGCTAAAAAGCTTTAAGGATGTCAAAATTGGGGTTTTAATGAATGAGTTCGGAGAAAAAAGCATTGACGGAGAGCTCATTAAAGGCGATGATTTTGATTTGCTTGAGTTGACAGGCGGTTCTGTTTTCTGTGCCTGTTTAAAGGAAAATTATATTAAAGGACTGGTAGGCTTTCTGGATTACGATTTAGAGTATGTTTTTGTGGAGTCCTCCGGTGTAGCCGATCCCTCAAATATGGGAACCATTTTGGAGACAGTGACCTCAATCAGCGGAAAAGCCTATGATTACCTTGGCGCGATCTGCATTGTGGACGGCTTGTATTTTCTGGAGCAATACGATTTGATTCCGGCGCTGCATAAGCAGCTGGTTTACAGCAATGCGGTCATTATCAATAAAACAGATTTACAGAGCGAGGACAGGCTGAACCAGATTGAGGAAAAGATCAGGGAAGTAAACGGCCGTACCAAGATATACAGGGCCGCCTTCTGCGAGGTTTCCATGGAAGCAGTTCTCGCCGAAATGAACGGAGAACAGCCAGCTCCGGTTGAGACCACCAACACCTGGGAATCCCGTCCAAAGACAAGCGTTCTGCGTGTCGATGCGCCTTTGGATTATCAGAAATTCGGCGCTTTCCTGCACGACATCAAAAAACACGCCTACCGGATTAAAGGCTTTGTAAAAACCAACGCCGGTGATTTTGAGGTCAGCTGTGTCAATGAGTTCGCGGTGATGAATCCCTGGAAAACTAGCCTCGAGCAGACAGAAATAGTCATCATCTCCTCGATCGGCATTAAGATTATCAGCGAAGTGCTGGCCGCCTGGAAAAAGTTTTTAGGCGATGTTCCCATGGAATTCAGGTAGGAATAATATGAGTACCATTTATCAGTTTTCAACCTTTGAGGCCTTTAAAAACCGCGGCTTTGACGGCTGCGGAACGGTCAGGATGCTCCTCGAGCACGGCGATATCGGATTTGGAACCTATCATGCACTGGATGGAGAAATGATTGTTCTGGACGGGGTGCCCTACCAGGCAGACGGCGACTGCCGCGCCCGGAGAGCCGGTGAAAATGAGCGGACGCCCTTTGCCACGGTCTCGGATTTTATACCGGATACGCACTTTGATCTGGGCGGATTCACAGACATGGATGATCTCTGCCGTCTGCTGGATGAGCAGCTGAAAGCCCAGATTCATGAGCGCTGCTTTATCGGACGTTTGGACGGCCGCTTTAAAACAATCGAGATCCACAGTGTCTGGCCAGTCCAAAAACCCTACGAGGCGCTGGACGTGATTGTGGGACGTCAGAAATGTGTGACGCTTAAGGCGGTTGATGGCACGCTGGTGGGCGTCCGCTGTCCTGAGTGGGCCGATGGAAAAAACTTTGTGGGCTGGCATTTTCATTTTTTATCAAAGGATCAAAAATGGGGAGGCCATGTAAATCAGGTGAGCGGCCACAGGCTGGCCGGCAGCTTTAAAATCTGTAGTCAGATTAAAGAGATTGATCATCGCTGAGTCGCTTGAAATTTTTTTGAAAACATGCTATAATAATAAAATATAAAAAGTTTTAAATTATAAGGATACAATAATGTATTTTAGTTTATTGCTTAAAAATAAAAATATCGGGTCTTACTCGGTATTTTTATTTTTTGACACAGCAGACAGAATACAGATTGTGTCCTTTTGTTTTGCCTGTGTGAAACAGATAAAATCGAATTACAGGTTGGAGGAAAAATGAAAAAAGAACCGAAGTATGAAAATGTGCGGGATTTTCTCAGGAAAAAGGATATTGAGTTTTCTGCCCAGCGCTATCTGATCGACGCGCTGAAATACATGGCCTTTGGCCTGTTCGGAACGCTGCTCATGGGCAGTATCCTGAATCAGGTGGGAATATTATTTCACATTCCCTTTTTAAGCGAGACCTTGTGGCCGGCAGCCCAGGCTATGACAGGGCCCGCCATTGCGGTGGCGGTCGCCTTCGGGCTCAATGCGCCGCCGCTTGTTCTGTTTTCCATCACCGTGGCCGGTTTTCTGGGCAATGCCCAGGGCGGGCCGGCCGGCGCTCTGATCGCCGCGGTCATCGGTGCTGAGTTTGGCAAGGCGGTTTCAGGAGAGACAAAGGTGGATATTTTAGTAACGCCCTTTGTGACCATGCTCGTCGGCTCAATTGTCGCCGTGGTGGTTGGCCCGCCGATCGGCGCTTTTATGACGGCTCTGGGAAATGTGATCATGTGGGCCACCGAGCAGCAGCCCGTTATCATGGGGATTGTCATCTCGGTGATCGTGGGGGCAGTGCTCACCCTGCCGATTTCCAGCGCGGCCCTGTGCATCATGCTGAACCTCTCCGGCATAGCCGCCGGGGCGGCCACAGTGGGCTGCTGTTGTCAGATGGTTGGCTTTGCGGTCCAGAGCTATAAGGAAAACGGGATCGGCGGCCTGGCGGCCCAGGGGCTTGGTACTTCAATGATTCAGGTGCCCAATATCATTAAAAACTGGCGTATATGGATACCGCCCACGGCGGCTTCGGCAGTGCTGGGACCTCTGGCCACCACGGTTTTCCAGATGCAGAACACGCCAGTCGCTGCCGGAATGGGCACCTGCGGCCTTGTGGGGCAGATCGGCACAGTCATGGCCATGACAGAGGCCGGACAGCCAATGGTCCAGATTGTGCTTGGCATTGCCCTGCTTCAAATCATTTTGCCGGCAGCTGTGACCATGGTTTTCTATAAGCTCTGTGCCAGAGCCGGATGGATAAAAGCCGGGGATATGAAATTAGATTTATAAACCACTGGCATCATTAAGGTTTTAGCGTTATAATGAGTTCCGTTAACGCTTAAGAATGGAGCAGCATGATGACAAAAGATGCGCGAAGGCGCTTTTTACTGCGGGTTGTATTTGTGTTTTATATAGGTTTTCTGGCAATGGTCACGCTGCTGCCCACATCCAACATTGCCTATGAGTCCAGCTACAATCTGCTGCCGCTTACCAATATTGATAATTATGTCTATGATATTGTGCACGGCGGGATAATAAACTGGGAATTTTTAGCCACCAGGCCGAGCGATGCGGTGAGTATTCTGTACAACACCTTTACCTACTCCTTCCGGAATCTGGCAGGAAACATTGCGCTTTTTATCCCGTTGGGGTTGTTGTACCCGCTTTGCAGAAAAAAACGGGTGAGCTTTCCCCATATACTGATTGTGACGGTCGGAACCACCGCGTTGATCGAACTGCTGCAATTTGCCTTTCTGTCAAGCCGCAGTGCGGATGTGGATGATCTGATCCTTAACTTTATCGGCGGTATGATCGGTTACCTGATCTATAAATGGATTGAATGACGGAGGGCCTATGGCAAAAATAAAAAAGAAATTTGTGTGCCAGAACTGTGGCTACACCACCCCTAAATGGATGGGGCGCTGCACCGAATGCGGCGAGTGGAATTCCTTTGTGGAGGAGCTGGATATGCCCACCGAGCAGGGGAAGAAGAATACCCTTGAGCGGGCAGTATACACCAAACCCAAGCGGATTGAAGAAATTATCCCTCAGAAAGAGGATCGCTTTAAAACAAAAAATAAGGAGCTGGACCGCGTCCTCGGCGGCGGTATTGTGCCGGGAGGCGTCATCCTGCTGGGCGGGGACCCCGGGATCGGGAAGTCGACCATCCTGCTGCAGACAACGGAAAATCTCGGAAGCCAGGGGCTTAAAATCCTGTACATCTCAGGTGAAGAGTCTGAGCAGCAGCTTAAAATGCGGGCGGTCCGGATGAAGGTGAAATCCCGGAATATCTTTTTTCTCTCCGAGATCAATGTTCCTTATATTGTGGATACCATTCTCAACGAAAAGCCGGATCTGGTCATTATTGACTCGATCCAGACAATGTACAGCCCTACGATTACCTCTGCCCCCGGAAGTGTCAGCCAGATCCGGGAGAACGCCAACGCACTCATGCAGATCGCCAAAAAGGATAATATCTCGATGATCCTGGTGGGGCATGTGACCAAGGAAGGCAACATTGCGGGGCCCCGCGTGTTAGAACACATGGTAGATACAGTTCTGTATTTTGAGGGCGAGAAATATCACACCTACCGCATACTCAGAGGGGTTAAAAACCGTTTCGGCTCTACCAATGAGATCGGCATTTTTGAGATGGCTCAGGACGGCCTGCACGAGGTGGCAAACCCCTCGGAAATGATGCTCTCGAGCCGCCCTAAAAACACCTGCGGCTCTGTGGTCGTGCCCTGCATGGAGGGAACCCGCCCGCTGCTGATCGAGCTTCAGGGGCTTGTGTCCCAGACAAGCTTCGGCAACCCAAGACGTATGGCTACCGGAATGGACTATAACCGCATGGTGCTGCTTTTAGCCATTATGGAAAAGCGTCTGGGATTACAGCTTCAGAATCTCGATGCTTATATCAATGTGGTTGGGGGTATGAAAATAGATGAACCGGCTCTTGACCTGGCAGTCGTGTCTGTGCTGTACTCAAGCTTCAGGAATTTTGAAATTCCAGAGGATATGATGATCATCGGCGAGGTCGGCCTGACAGGCGAGGTTCGAAATATCCAGCACATTGAAAAGCGTCTTAAGGAAGGTGCAAAGCTTGGCTTTAAGCGGTGCATTATGCCAAAAGGAAATGCCCGTGGGCTTGAGAATCCAGGCCTTGAGCTGCTGCCGGTCGATAATATATCCAAGGCCTTAAATATATTGAAATAGGAATGCTGTAAAACGGAAATGCTGAAATTAAGATACTGTCAAACAGTTTTTGTAGTCTTTTTTAGCAATCTCTTTACAAAAATTTATCCTTTTCAATTCTAATCATTACAGCTATAATGAAATTAATCCTGAGATGTTCGTTACAACCTCATTTTTGAACCTACACTTATTTTCAGGGAGTCCGGATGTTCTCTATGCAATGTTAAGCCTCCTTTGAGTGGAAAACAGACCCTTAGAGACAGGGCACCCACCTAGCATCCGCTAGGCGTCAAAAATGGTGGACGGCATATTCGGGATTTAGCACCTTCGGGTGCTTTTTTTATGTGCTGACCGAATAAAGGTTCTTGAATTAAGAGGACTGAATTGATACAATAAACCAATACGAAAAAACAGGAGGCTTGACGTGTTTGAATATATAAAAGGCAATTATGAAGAGCAGGCGTCAGACTACATCGTTGTGGACCATCAGGGAATGGGGTACCGGATTAATGTTTCCGCAAACACGATGTCTGAGCTTCCCAAATTACACAAGGAAGTAAAAGTCTATATCCATCCGGCTTTTAAAGAGGACGATGTGACCCTCTACGGCTTTTCCTCAAAGGAGGAGCGTGAGATTTTCAGGACCATCATTACCATTTCCGGCATCGGGCCAAAAGCGGCGATGGGGCTGCTGTCACAGTTTACCAGGGACGAGCTGATCCGCTATATTGTGAACGAGGACGCCAAGGCCATCTCGCGGGCGCCGGGAATCGGCCAGAAGACAGCCAATCGAATCATTCTGGAGCTGAAGGACAAATATAAGAATTTTGCTTCTGCGGATTCGGCAGAACCGGGCGCCATCGAAAACCTCAGAGAAGCGGACAATCTCTTTAATGAAGCGGTTAACGGGCTGCTGGGGCTGGGCTATGGCTACAGCGAGGCTTCGGAACTTGTTGAAAAAATTATTCAGCCGGGAATGGGCATTGAAGAGATTCTCAAAAATGCGCTGATGTCGGCGAATCCTCTTGGACGGTAGGTGACTAAGAATGAAGGATCGTATAGTGACAAGCGGTTTTACCGAAACCGATATTGATATTGAGAGGACCCTGAGGCCCCAGCGCCTGGAGGATTATATTGGACAGGACCGTGTTAAGCGGCAGATGGGGATCTTTATCCAGGCAGCCCAGAAACGGAACGAGCCCCTGGACCATGTTCTCCTCTATGGACCGCCAGGGCTTGGGAAGACCACTCTGGCCAACATTATTGCCCAGGAAATGGGAACCAATATAAAGACGACTTCGGGGCCGGCCATTGAGAAGCCCGGAGACCTGGCCGCCA